>NZ_JAGYFX010000141.1:0-12609 GCF_019946615.1 Pseudomonas sp. BF-R-01 | reverse complement strand
TCCCCATACCGCCCCAGCCCCTTCTTCACGATCCTTCCCGACATCGGCACTGAAAACCTCCTCGCCCATGCCTGCGAGTCATTGGCATCCGCCAGCGTCATGACCAGCGATTTAGCCACCTACCTCGATGGTTCACAGCGCAACACCGCGCTGGCCATTGCGCAGATCATCATGCTGGCAGAGCTGGCAGTGAACCAGGCACTGGATAACGTTGATCCGCAGGAGTAGGCAGGCATACCGCGTCATCGTTAATCGCGAGCAGGCTCGCTCCTACACTGGACCGCGTTCCCTTGCGGGAGCGAGCCTGCTCGCGATGACGGACGGCCAGCCGACAGTGATGTCATCTGATCCACCGGCACATCCAGCCGCGCTCGCCCATAAAACGCCAACGCCGTCAGTAAACACGCCAGCCACACGAAGATCCCGGCCCAGAACGTGTGGGACATGTAGTGCCAGCCTTGCAGGACCCGCGTTGTGCCATAGACGAAACCGAGCAGCAGCGAGCCGTACATCAGCGCTTTCGAATAGCGCCAGCGATAGCGGCGAGCCACGAAGTACAACGCCAGCATGGTGAACCCGCCGGACGCATGCCCGCCCGGCCAGCAGCGCCCCTCACCGGCTTCCCTGAACAGTTGGAAGTTTTCGTACCACTCCATGTGGGCAATTTTCCCGCCATACAGGGTCGTTTCAATCGGGCAATACACGCTGGTGTGCGCCTTGAGGAAATGGATCACCCCGGTGCAAATGGCAAACGCGAACACCACAAACAGAAAATCCCGACGATGGTCATAGGCAAACTTCAACACCGGAGCGGCTTTACTCCGCTCCAGGAATCGGCCAAGACGCGGTCGCTTTTGCGGGTTGATCAGCGGCCAGACAAACGACAGCATCGCACCGATCAAGGCAATTTCAGCAGTCCAGTTCGGAATGATGCGCGCCCATTTATGGGTGAGTTTTTCAAAGAAGTGAATCTGGTCGAGCGGGAAGGTCTGGGTCAGCGGATCAAAAAAAAGATTACTGAACGCGATGTCGATTTTGGTCATGTCGAACATCAGAAAAACGACGGCTGCGCAGGCCAATGGAATACCGAAGTTGAAGTAGTAAAAACGCATGGGATTACTCATTGGCTGGTCACCGAGCGCCAGTCGGAAGCTTCGATATAACCAAGCATTCGCGGCGCCTGTAGCGATTCGGCGGAGATAAACAAAGAGGCGCCATAGCCAAGAGTGGCCGTCGGCAGCTTGAGGCCTTTCTCGATCTGCGCCATGCATTCACTGTGGGTCACCAGAATCAGATTACGCCCTGGTACTTTGTGCGCCAGCGCGTCACGCAACATCGTGCCCTTGCAATTGATCAACCACTCCTCATGAGTACTCACCTTGTTGAACATGTAGGAGGCCGTCTGCGCGGTCCGCATCATCGGGCTGTTGTAAATGTCAGCCTCGCCCAGGCCGAGCCTTTCGAATTGCGCACCGACACTCACGGCGACGCTGCGCGAACGATCCGTGATGCCGTCATTGCCCGTCAGACACGCGGCCGTCGAGTGATCGCAGCGCTCGACATGGCGCACCAGCACAATCATGTCGCCCTTGGCCCAACCGGATAACAACGCCCGGGCGCCCGAGACATTGCCATGGGCCAGGTCCGGAACGGCGGCAGGCCGCAACAGCCAGACGGTCAACGGGATCACCAACAGCGCCGAGGCGAGTACCACTGCGGTGTTTCGATAGCGGGTAAAACGGCTCAGATCAATCGAGCGTTTGACCCCGAACAGACTCAGTCTCAATTCCACATCAGGCCGCCTCACCGGCATGCATCACTTACATTCGATGCCGCGAGGGTAGAGAGGCTCGCGTCGGCAGCCGGTGAAACCCATGTGAAAAAAAGCTTAAGCCCCCTGCAAAAACTTTTGTTACAGAACCGTCTGACAAAATCCTTTCAGCTCTCGCGATTGCTGCCGATACAGACCTGCTACACACCCTTGGCTACCAAAAACAACAATCTTCCAGCCAACCGACGACCAAAAGCGCAACGTTCCTGGAGGAATTTGATGAATAGCTGGTTCGGCAACATCAGCGTGAACATGAAACTGGGCCTGGGGTTTGGCCTGGTCCTGGCACTGACCTGCGTCCTCGCCCTGACCGGCTGGACGAGCCTGGGCAGCCTGATTGACCGCAGCAACTGGATGAGCGACATCACCCAGCTCAATGCCGGCCTGACCAAACTGCGTGTGGTTCGCTTGCAATACATGCTGACCAACGGCGATGAAACCACCGCGCAGAACGTCCAGACCACCCTGGATGCGTTTGCCGCTCAGCAACAAGCGCTGCTGGTGAAGTTCAAGAGCCCGGAAAACCTCAAGCTGCTCAAAGAGCAAGGTACGCAAATTGACGCGTACAAAACGTCCCTGAACAAAATGCGCAGCGCCTACCGCGCCGGCAACAGCGCGCGCGACGCCATGGGCGCCAACGCGGAAAACGCGAATTCGCTGATCAACGCCATCAGTACCCGCGTACAACAAATGCCGTTGAGCGATCAGCGCTTCGAACAATTCCAGGCCATCACCGCCGCCAAGGAAGCGTTCATGCTGGCCCGCTACGAAGTGCGCGGTTATACCGCGACCACCAACGCCGAGACCGAGCAGAAAGCCGTCGGCCAACTGGACGCGGCCATCGCCAGCCTGAAACAGCTCAATGTGCAATTCGCCGACACTATGCTGGACGAGTTGCGTCAGCTGGAAACGGCATTGAGCAATTACCGCAGCGCTTTGCAGGCCTATAAGGCCGCGAGCAACGATGCTGTGCAGGCGCGCAAGGAAATGACCGATCAGGGCGCCGCTATCGTGACCCTCAGCGAGCAGCTGTATCAGATCCAGCTCGACCGTCGTGACGCTGAAAGCGCGCAAGCCCGCACCCTGCAACTGATCAGCACCTTGCTGGCATTGCTGGTCGGGATCATTGCCGCTGTCATCATCACCCGTCAGATCACCCGCCCCCTGCGCGACACGCTGGCAGTGGTCGAGCGCATCGCCGGCGGCGACCTGTCCCAGGATGTCAAAGTGACGCGCCGCGATGAACTCGGCGTCTTGCAACAAGGCATCGCGCGCATGGGCGTGACCCTGCGTGACCTGATCAGCGGTATCCGCGACGGCGTTACCCAGATCGCCAGCGCCGCCGAAGAGTTATCCGCCGTGACCGGCCAGACCAGCGCCGGCGTTAACAGCCAGAAGATCGAGACCGATCAGGTGGCCACCGCCATGCACGAGATGACCGCCACCGTGCAGGAAGTCGCGCGCAATGCCGAAGAAGCTTCACAAGCAGCGGCCGCCGCCGACGGCGAAGCCCGCGAAGGCGACAAAGTGGTCAACGAAGCCATCGCCCAGATCGAGCGCCTGGCCAGCGAAGTGGTGCGTTCCACCGAAGCCATGAGCGTGCTGCAACACGAAAGCGACAAGATCGGCAGCGTCATGGACGTGATCAAGGCCGTGGCCGAACAGACCAACCTGCTGGCACTCAACGCCGCTATCGAAGCAGCGCGCGCCGGTGAAGCCGGTCGTGGTTTTGCCGTGGTGGCCGACGAAGTGCGTGGCCTGGCCCAGCGTACGCAGAAATCCACCGAGGAAATCGAAGGCCTGGTGGCCGGTTTGCAGAACGGCACGCAACAAGTGTCCGCCGTGATGAACAACAGCCGCGCCCTCACCGACAGCAGCGTCGCCCTGACCCGCAAGGCCGGCGTGTCACTGGAAAACATCACCCGCACGGTGTCCAACATCCAGTCGATGAACCAGCAGATCGCTGCCGCCGCCGAACAGCAAAGCGCCGTAGCCGAAGAGATCAGCCGCAGCATCATCAACGTACGCGACGTGTCCGAACAGACCGCCGCTGCCAGCGACGAAACCGCTAAATCCAGTGTTGAACTGGCGCGGTTGGGTAATCAGTTGCAGATGATGGTGAGTCACTTCAGGGTTTGACGTTCACTTTGCGGTGAATGGAAGACCGCATTCGCGGGCAAGCCACGCTCCCACAGGTTTCGCGTCGTTCAATGTATGTGCGAACGACATAAGACCTGTAGGAGCGTGGCTTGCCCGCGAATGCAATCGAACAGACAACGGATACCTGGGATCAGCCCTTAGCCTCGCTTTCACCGCCTTAACGCAGAGGCAGATCTAACTCGATACCACCACTCTCTCTGAATCGATTATTGATTCGACTCCCCAAACCGCAGGTACGACCATTCGGGTCGAGCGCTTTCCTCAAGATGAAGAGAGCCTCCTCTTCAACTGAACGGCAATTACTCTCTGCCGCGATTCGCAATTGCTCGTAGATCTGCTGATCAAGATTGCCAATGGTAATGCTGGCCATAAGCGCCTCCTGTGCTCGTCGAAATTGAACGGACGACACTATCACGAGGCGTGATTTTTCCTGCCGCGTTACACACTAATCGCATTGGTAAACACCAACCGATTCCCGAACGGATCAGCGATGGTCATGTCCTGGCTGCCCCACGGCATGGCCTGGATCTGTGGGTGCGAAAACGTGTAGTCCTTGGCCAGCAATTGCTGCTGAAACGCCTCCAGCTCATCGGTCTCGATGCGCAGCGCCGAGCCCGGTGTGCTGTCGCCGTGATGTTCCGACAGGTGCAACACGCATTCGCCGCGGGAGACTTGCAGGTACAGCGGGAAATTCGGCTCGAAACGGTGCTGCCAGTCGATCTTGAAACCGAGGAAGTCGACGTAGAACTCCACGGCCTTGTTTTCGTCGAAAATCCGCAGGATCGGGGTGGTTTTGCCGAAGCTCATCAAGTTGCTCCCAGACTGGTAAGGCCCAGAGTGTAGCCGGGCTAGTGTCAGCGCTTCGGCTTGGCGATGGCTTTCTTTAATTGCAATGTGCCACCACGTGAAGCAGTTCAAAAGATTTGTCGACTGGCTGATCGCTTTCGCCGGCAAGCCTGGCTCCTACAGGGGTTTGTGGAGGCTCTGAAAACCGTCACGCAAATTGCCTTCCCGCGCCAGGAACCGCCCTTCCCTTTTGCCGTTCGCCTGCCCTTCGCTGTAACTCAACACACCGTTGACCCACACCCCGTCGATGCCTTCTGCCGCCCGCTGCGGATCGTTGAAATCCGCGACATCACGAATCGTTGCAGGATCGAACAACACCAGGTCAGCCCAATGCCCTTCACGGATTTCACCGCGCTCCTTCAAGCCGAATCGCGACGCGGACAACCCGGTCATTTTGTGTACCGCGGTGTGCAGCGGAAACAGCCCGACATCGCGACTGAAATGTCCGAGGACGCGTGGGAAAGCGCCCCACAAACGTGGATGCGGGAATGGGTCTTCCGGCAAGCCGTCGGAGCCGACCATCGACAGCGGATGCGCGAGGATGCTTCGTACGTCTGCCTCGTCCATTCCGTAGTACACCGCGCCAGCCGGTTGCAGCCGGCGAGCGGCTTCCAGCAGCGGAACGTTCCACTCGGCGGCGATATCCATCAGGTCGCGGCCACCGAGTTCCGGGTGCGGCGTGGACCAGGTGATGGTGATGCGGTGCGCATCGGTAACTTGCTTGAGGTCCAGGGTCGAAGAGCTCGCCGCGTAGGGATAACAATCGCAGCCCACCGGGTGGGTTTTCGCGGCCTCTTCAAGTGAGGCCAGCAGTTGCGGACTCCGCCCCCAGTTACCGGCGCCGGCACATTTGAGGTGGGAAATGATCACCGGTGATTGCGCATGACGGCCGATCTGGAACGCCTCGTCCATGGCCTCCAGCACGGGCTCGAATTCGCTGCGCAAATGGGTGGTGTACACCGCGCCGAACGCGGTCAGTTCTTCGGTCAGTTGCATCACTTCATCGGTGGACGCCGAGAACGCGCTGGCGTACGCCAGACCAGTGGACAGACCCAACGCGCCGGCTTCAAGACTTTCGCGCAGTTGCTCACGCATCGCGCTGATTTCATCCGGCGTGGCCGTGCGAAACAGGTCATCAAGGTGATTGCTGCGCAATGCGGTGTGGCCGACCAGAGCGGCGACGTTCAACGTGGTGTTCGCCGCTTCGACCGCCGCACGGTAGTCGCGAAACGTCGGGTAAACAAAGGCCGCCGAGGTGCCGAGCAGGTTCATCGGGTCTGGCGGATCGCCCTTCAAACTCACCGGCGAAGCGCTGATCCCGCAGTTGCCGACGATCACCGTGGTCACGCCCTGGCTGAGCTTGGGCAGCATTTGCGGCTGGCGGATCACCACCGTGTCGTCGTGGGTGTGCACGTCGATGAAACCCGGCGCCAGCACTCGGCCAGCGGCGTCGATTTCTTCGGTGGCGGTGGCGTCGTGCAGGTCGCCGATGCGCTCGATGCGGCCATGCAGAATCGCCACGTCGGCGGGGTAACCGGGGGCGTTGCTGCCGTCGATGATCAGGGCGTTGCGAATCAGCGTGTCGTACATCATGTCAGTCTCCCAGCGGCAAGTGATCGTCGCCGCCGCGGTAATCGTCGAGGGCGAGTTTGATCCGCCGCAGACGTTCTTGATTGTCTTCAGGATTGGCCAGCGCCAGCTCGGTTGCGAGCACGTCGATGGCCAGCAGCATGCCGTAGCGCGCCGCCGTGGGTTTGTAGATGAACGAGGTTTCCGCACTTTGCAGTGGCAGCACGATGTCGGCCAGTTGCGCCAACGGCGAGTCACTGCGTGTGATGGCCAAAATTCTTGCGCCGTAGTTGCGGGCCAGTTCCACCGTTTCGAGCAACTCGGGGGTGATGCCGGTCAGCGAACAGACGATGACCACGTGCTCGGCACTGAGGCTGGCTGCGGTGACCCGCATCATCACCGGGTCGTGACACACCGAAATCGGGTAGCCGAAGCGCACCAGCCGCACTTGCAGTTCATCGCTGCACAAGGTCGAGCAACCGCCCATGCCGAAGGCATGAATCATCCGCGCCTTGCCCAACAGTTTCACCGCGTCGGCGAAGCGCGACTCGTCGAACGCCGACAGGTGCTGACGCAACGTCGACTCGATATCGCCCACAATCTGCCCATAGAACGCCGATTGATCGGGCGTGCCCGCCGGGTCGAGAAAACGGCTGCCGACGCCGCTGGCCTGTGCCAGTTGCAGGCGCAGGTCGCGCAAGTCGCGGCAACCCACCGTGCGGGCGAAACGCGACAGCGTGGCGGTGCTGACTTCCGCTCTCAGCGCCAGCTCGTCGAGGCTGGCGGCAGAGGCAAATCCTACGTCGTCGAGCATCAGCCGCGCGATGCGTCCTTCGCCGGCGCTGAAGGAATCCTGACGGGCGCGGATCTGGTAGAGGATGTCCATGGCAGGCGGCTCCGGTTAAATCAGGTAAGAAAGACCCACGGTCAACGCAAAGGCGACCAGCGAAATAATGGTCTCCAGCACGGTCCAGGTCTTGAACGTCTGGGTGACGCTCATGTTGAAGTATTCCTTGATCAACCAGAAGCCGCCGTCGTTGACGTGGGAAAAGATCACCGACCCGGCGCCGGTCGCCAGCACCAGCAACTCCGGATGCGGATACCCCAGACCAATGGCCACCGGCGCGACAATGCCGGAGGCGGTGGTCATGGCCACGGTGGCGGAACCGGTGGCGATGCGCATCAACGCGGCGAACAGCCAGCCCATCAGCAGCGGCGACAGGTGAAATTCGTGGGCCAGGCTGACGATCTGGTCGGTGACCCCGGCGTCCACCAGGATCCGGTTCAAGCCGCCGCCGGCGCCGACCAGCAAGGTGATGCTGGCGGTTGGCGCCAGGCATTCGTTGGTGAACTTGAGGATCGATTCGCGGTTGAAGCCTTGGGCGAGACCGAGGGTCCAGAAGCTCAGCAGGGTCGCCAGCAACAGCGCGATCACCGAGTTGCCGATGAACAGCAAAAACTGGTTGAAACCGCTGCCCGGCGTGGAGATCAGGTTGGCCCAGCCGCCGATCAGCATCAACAGCACCGGCAACAGAATGGTCGCCATGGTGATGCCGAAACCCGGCAGGCTGTCGCGCGGTTCAAGCTCAAGAAACTGCCGTTCCAGCGGGTTTTCCGCCGGCAGTTGAATGCGCGGCACGATGAACTTGGCGTACAGCGGGCCGGCAATAATCGCCGTCGGAATGCCGATCAGAATCGCATACATCAACGTCTGCCCGACCGACGCCTGATACACCTGCACCGCCAGCATCGCCGCCGGGTGCGGCGGCACCAGCGCATGCACCACCGACAGCCCGGCGACCATCGGCAAACCGACCATCAGAATCGATACACCCACGCGGCGCGCCACGGTAAAGGCAATCGGCACCAGCAACACAAAACCGACTTCGAAGAACAGCGGCAGCCCGACCAGGAACGCGATGCACACCATGGCCCAATGCGCGTTCTTCTCGCCAAAACGGTCGATCAAGGTGCGCGCCACCTGCTCGGCGCCGCCGGACTCGGCCATCATCTTGCCGAGCATCGTGCCCAGCGCCACCACCAGCGCGATATGCCCCAGGGTCTTGCCGACACCGGCCTCGTAGGCGCCGACTACGCCGGACGGCGGCATGCCGGCCAGCAGCGCCAGGCCGATGGAAACCAGGGTGATGACGATGAAGGGATTAAGCCGGTAACGGGCGATCAGAACGATCAGCGCGATGATGGCGATGGCGGCATATACCAGCAGCCAATAGCCGAAGGACAGGGTCATGCGGTACTCCTCGAAAGGGTCACGTCGAAAGTTTTGTGAAACTCTTAAAACATTTCGAAGCGTGAAACTCAAACGAGGTGAAAGTAATTTTCGTGCAGGGGTAAGGGTTGTCGCGCAGAGATATGCGAGGTCGGTGAATATGAAAATCAGGCACGCAAACTTTCATCCATTCCCCTGTAGGAGCGAGCCTGCTCGCGATGGGCGTCAACGATAACGCGCACTTCCTGAATCAACGCGTTGTCTGAACGTTTTTCGCGAGCAGGCTCGCTCCTACAGGGAATGGCCGCAGCCCAGAGGATTGATAGATCAGTCGTGACTGACCCGGGCACGCTTGAGCAACTTCTTGCAGCGTTCGGACAGGTGCAACACCCGCAGATGCTTGCCCGCCTTGGCGTAACGCTCGCGCAGGGTCTTCAGCGCCGCGATGGCCGAGTAGTCGACGAAGCTCAGGTGACGACAATCAATCGTCACCACCGACGGGTCGTTGGCAGGATCGAACTGGTTGAGAAACGGTGTAGTCGAGGCAAAAAACAGCGTGCCATGCAGCAGGTAAAGCTTGCTGCCGTCGGTTTCGAGGTGACTATCGGCATACAGCTCGCGGGCCTGCTGCCAGGCAAAGTTGAGCGCTGCAATGATGATCCCGCAAAGCACGGCGGTGGCCAGGTCGGTGAACACCGTGATGACCGTTACGGCGACGATCACCAGCACGTCGTTCAGCGGCACCTTGTTGACCACCCGCAGCGAAGCCCAGGCAAACGTCTGTTGCGACACCACGAACATCACGCCGACCAATGCTGCCAGCGGAATGCGCTCGATCAGCGGCGACAAGAACAAAATGAACAGCAGAATCAGCACACCGGCCACCACGCCGGAAAGCCGACCTCGGCCACCGGAGCTGAGGTTGATCACGGTCTGGCCGATCATCGCGCATCCGCCCATGCCGCCAAACACGCCGGAGACCATGTTGGCCGCGCCCAGCGCCACACACTCACGATCCGGGAAGCCACGGCTCTCGGTGATTTCGTCGGTCAGGTTCAGGGTCAACAGGGTTTCCAGCAGGCCGACCAGCGCCATCAATATCGCGTAGGGGGCGATGATGCGCAGGGTGTCCAGCGTCCATGGAATGTCTGGCAAGGCCAGCGTCGGCAAGCCACCGGCGATGTGCGCCATGTCGCCCAGGGTGCGAGTCGGCAAGCCGAGCAGATACACCGCCAGACCGACACCCAGAATCGCCACCAGCGCTGGCGGCACGGCGCGGGTCAGTCGCGGCAGCAGATAGACGATCGCCATCGTCAGCGCCACCAATCCGCTCATCACATAAAGCGGTGAGCCGCTGAGCCAGTTGTCACCACTCTTGAAGTGTTCCAGTTGCGCCAGCGCGATGATGATCGCCAGGCCGTTGACGAAGCCGAGCATCACCGGATGCGGCACCATCCGCACCAGCTTGCCGAGCTTCAGCAACCCGAACGTCAGCATGATCAACCCGCCCAGCAACACCGTCGCGAGCAAGTACTGCACACCGTGCTGCACCACCAGCGCGACGATCACCACGGCCATCGAACCGGCCGCGCCCGACACCATGCCCGGCCGACCACCGAACAGCGCGGTCAGGGTGCAAATGATGAACGCGCCGTACAGGCCCATCAGCGGATTGAGGTGAGCCACCAGCGCGAAGGCGATGCATTCTGGCAACAAGGCGAAAGAGGTGGTGAGCCCGGCCAGGACATCGGCGCGCAGACGGTTTGCTTTCATGGGGAGGACTGGACACAACTGGGGAAGAGGGGGCGGATGGTACGGAATTGAGGGCGGCCCGGCCAGTTGCGGTGCTGTTGAAGACGCCTTCGCGGGCAAGCCTCGCTCCTACAGGGGTTGTGTCGTTCACCCATTTTGTGAGCGACACAACCCCTGTAGGAGCGAGGCTTGCCCGCGAAGAACGATGACGCGGTCTAAAGCGAACTCACACCATCTCGTTAAGAATCCACTCAACCACCGAAGTCCGCTTCGGCACCCAACCCAGCAACTCCCGCGCATGCTTGCCGCGCACCCGGCTGTTGGAACCCAAACCGTAGTTGGCCATTTCATAACCCCACTCGGCTTCGGCCTCTTTCAGCGGCCAGTCTTGCGGCTCAGCGAGATTCAACGCCTGGGCAATCGCCGTGGTCATGTCGACGAACGACGCTTCACCGCTTTCAACGAAGTAAAACGTGCCCGGTACGTTTTTGGTCAGCGCCAGCAAGTACAGGGACACCACGTCTTCGATGTGCACGTTGGACCAGATGTTCCGGCCGGTGCCGACGTGGCGCACCACACCACTTTTGCGTGCCTGTTTCAGCAGGCGCGGCAACTGCACGCTGTCGCGATTGACGCCCAGGCTGTGGCCGTAGATCAGCGTGTTACAGATGACCGCCGAGTTCACCCCGTCGTTCGCCGCATCGAGGATCAGGTTGTCGATGGCCACGCGGGCCGCCTTGTCGACAGTAGGCTCCGGCAGCGTGTCTTCGTAATAAATGGCGTCGCCGAACTGGCCGCCCGACGCATCGCCGACGATGCTCGAACCGCTGGTGTGCAGGAACACCTTGTTGGAACCGCGCAAGGCATTGACCAAGGCTTCCACCGCGCCGCGATGGTCGCTGCTGGCGGCATTGATCACCGCGTCGGCAGCGCGGGCCTGTTCGGCCAATAGTGCGCTGTCGTCAAGAGTGCCGATGACCGCCGTGATGCCCAACGCGCTCAGCTCATTGGCTTGTTCGCTGCTGCGCACCAGGCCGGTGACCTTGTGGCCAGCGCGAACCAGGCCCGTAGCGATGGAGCCGCCGATGAAACCTGCAGCGCCGGTAACGAATACGTTCATGGAGAAACTCCCTGCGTGAATAAGTGATGCAACGAGTATCAAGCAGTCATCACGACTGAAAAATCCCCGTTGACCCAATTCACTCTTGCGCAGGAGTCATGAATCAACCTTCAAAATCCGCATTCGCGTACACCGCCAATTTGCCCTGGATAAAGTCCAGGAAGCACTGAATCCGCAGGGCCAGCTGCGAGTTGCGGTAATAGACCGCGTTGATCGGCTGGCGATAACCGCTGTTGAAATCCGCCAGCAGCACTTTCAGGCGCCCGGCACGGATGTCTTCGATGGTCATGAAATGCGACAGGCTGGCAATGCCCTGACCTTCCAGCGCCAGGTGCCTGATCGTCTCGCCGCTGGACGCGCTGATGGACGCCTGAATCGGCCAGCGATCGCCATGCACATAACGCAGCGGCCATTGGTTGAGGCCTTCATTGTGGGTGAAGCCCAACAGCGCATGCCCGCTCAGGTCCTCGACCACCAGCGGTGTGCCGTGTTGCTCAAGGTAAGCCGGGCTGGCGACGATGTGCAGCGGGCTGCAACCCAGCGAGCGGGCATGCAGGGTCGAGTCGGCCAGCGTGCCGATGCGGATGGCGATGTCGGTGCTTTGTTCGAGCAGGTCGATGATCAGGTCGTTGCTGTTGAGTTCGAGCTGGATGTCCGGGTAGAGCCGGCGGAACTCGTCGATGTACGGCACGATGGCGTGCAGCATGAACGGCGAGGCGGCGTTGATCCGCAAACGCCCGGACGGGGTTTGCTGACGTGAACTGAGGCGTTCTTCAAGCTCCTCCATCTGATCGAGAATCAGTTTGGCGTGCTCGAAGAAATACTTGCCCTCCTCCGTCAGGTCCATGCGCCGCGTGGTGCGGTTGATCAGCGTGGTATCGAGCTTGGCCTCCAGCCGCGACAACGTGCGGCTGACCGCCGAAGGCGTCTGCCCGACCTGTTCGGCCGCAGCGGAAATCGATCCGCACTCAATCACGCAGACGAAAATCTGCAACTCATCGGATCTGGCTTTCACCTGTGTTCCTTATCGAGAATTCAGCGCCGATCGCTTTTTGTAGGAGCCGGCTTGCTGGCGATAGCGATCTTGAGGGCGCCATCGCC
>NZ_JAGYFX010000140.1:0-12740 GCF_019946615.1 Pseudomonas sp. BF-R-01 | reverse complement strand
TCAGGCCGCCTCGGCGGCTGTGGCGGTAGTCGCCCCCTCGAGAGGCCGAGTGGAGGTTCTGCGCAGTGGGCAACCCGGCATGGATGCCGGGTTAGCCGCGCACGGCCAAGGATGGCCGATCGCGGCGGGCCCACGGAGCAGGACCGGAGCGAGGGTATGGCGAGCATTAGCGAGGCACCGAACGAAAGGGGCAAAAGCGCTTGGTTACTTGGCGCTTCTCCAAGTGACTCGCCGTAAGGGCGAAACCAATAGCCGCCGTTACCCCAATAACGGATATATCCCCCCCAAAAAACCCAAACACCCAACACCGCGAAAAACAGAATTACCGCAAACACGAGCCGTTTTCGCTACTCTGGCTCAAAGCACCCATCGCCCCGCCACTCACCCGACCGAGGCACCATGATCATTTCATCCGCATCCGACTATCGCGAGGCAGCCCGCCGCAAACTCCCCCGGTTCTTGTTCGACTACATCGATGGAGGCGCTTATGCGGAACACACACTAAGGGCCAACAGCGCCGACCTGACAGGCATCAGCCTGCGTCAGCGCATTCTGAAAAACGTCGAAACCCTGAGCCTGCAAACCACCCTCTTCGACCAGCCCCTAGCAATGCCGATAATCCTGGCGCCGGTAGGCCTGACAGGCATGTTCGCCCGTCGAGGCGAAGTACAAGCCGTGAAAGCGGCGCAAAACAAAGGCATTCCCCTGTGCCTGTCGACGGTCTCGGTGTGTTCGATCGAGGAAGTCGTGGCGCAAAGCCAACAATCCATCTGGTTCCAGCTGTACGTGCTGAAAGACCGGGGCTTCATGAAAAACGCCCTGGAACGGGCCAAGGCCGCCGGGGTGAAGAACCTGGTATTTACCGTCGACATGCCCACGCCCGGCGCCCGATACCGGGATGCGCACTCGGGCATGTCCGGGCCGTTTGCGTCATCGCGGCGAATACTTCAGGCGATGACCCGACCCGACTGGGCCTTCAACGTCGGCGTCATGGGACGCCCGCACGATCTGGGCAACATCTCGAAGTACCTTGGCAAAGCCGTCACGCTCGAAGACTACATGGGCTGGCTGGCGAACAACTTCGACCCGTCGATCAGCTGGAGCGATCTGGAGTGGATTCGTGACTTCTGGAAAGGCCCGATGATCATCAAGGGCATTCTCGATCCTCAGGACGCGCGAGACGCCGTCAGCTTTGGCGCGGACGGCATTGTGGTGTCGAACCACGGCGGACGACAGCTGGACGGCGTGCTTTCCACCGCCAAGGCATTGCCGCCCATCGTACAAGCGGTGGGGAATGATCTGACGGTGCTGGTCGACTCGGGGATCCGCTCGGGGCTCGATGTCGTGCGGATGCTGGCCCTGGGCGCGAAAGGTGTATTGCTGGGGCGATCCATGGCCTATGCGCTGGCCGCCGATGGTCAACGCGGGGTGGAAAACATGCTGGATATTTTCGCCAAAGAGATGCGCGTGGCCATGACGTTGACCGGAGTGACCTCGATTGCTCAGATCGATGAGTCGACGCTGGTGCAGGCGGTTCGTGAACTGAACGCTTGATCGTAAAAACGCCCTGTCGGTGCAGGGCGTTTTCAATCACTCGACGTCTTTGAGAATCTCGAACTTCACCTGATCGGGATAGAACGCAATGTAGCCCCGAATCTGTTCTACCGACACTTTGGGATCTTCATAGCTCCACGCCGCATTCGCGCCCTCATGCCCCGGGACCTGCAGGCTGAAATAGCTCGCATCACCCTTGTAGGGGCAGTAACTCGTGTGGTCGGTGCGGGCAAAATACTTCTCGTCGATATCCTCCCGGGGCACGTAGTACACCGGAGGGTAATTGGCCTCCAGCAGCACCAGCGCGCGCGCCGACGCAGCCACCTGAATGCCGTGAAACTTCACCAACAGACAGCCAGGCTGCTCGGCGATGGTAATGACAGGGCTAGGACCGGAGCTTTTCATGAAATGCGTTCCTCGGGACGGTGAAAAACCTGTGGGAGCGTGCGATGCGGCAATCCGACTTGCCCGCAATGGGTCGCACAGTGCCCCAAAACTTGAGAACACAGCTTTCTCAGGTATAACCCAGATTTCATCAGCGCGACGGCTTCACAGCCGAACGGGGCGCTGAAGCTATCCGTCGCAGGACCGGCACAAGCGCAGAGGCGGATAACGTCAAATGTAGAAGCGAGATGCCGTTCGTTGCAATGAGTCGAAACGCACGAGCTGTACATCCATACAGATAAAGATTGCTCCATCGCTCATCAGCCGCCATTCTGTGCACCTCCCGGCAATTGATGAACGATGGTGGTTATGCGGTTGTACCTCTGTGAAAAACCTTCCCAGGCCAAAGACATTGCGGCCGTGCTCGGCGCCCGGCGTCGCGGCGACGGCTGCTGGTTGGGAACGGACGTCACGGTGACCTGGTGCATCGGCCATCTGCTGGAAACCGCGCCACCGGATGCCTACGACGCACGCTACAAGCGCTGGGTGCTGGCGGATCTGCCGATCATTCCGGACAAATGGAAAATGACCGTCAAACCGCGCACCGCCAGTCAGTACAAGGCCGTCAAACGCTTGCTCGGCGAGGCCGATGAGTTGGTGATCGCCACCGACGCCGACCGTGAGGGCGAAATGATCGCCCGGGAACTGGTGGAGCATTGCCGTTATCGTGGGCCGATCCAGCGGTTGTGGCTGTCGGCGCTGGACGATGCGTCAATCCGCAAGGCATTGGCTGCGCTGAAGCCGGGGGCGGAGACCTTCAGCCTTTATCATTCGGCATTGGGCCGTTCACGGGCCGACTGGCTGATCGGCATGAACATGAGCCGGTTGTTCACGCTGCTGGGGCGCCAGTCCGGTTATCAGGGCGTATTGCCGGTCGGTCGAGTGCAAACGCCGACCCTGCGTCTGGTGGTGGACCGCGACCGCAGCATTGCCGATTTCGTCCCCGTGGCTTACTGGGCCATCGACGTGCAGCTGCTGCACGATGGCACCGCGTTCACCGCACAGTGGCGTGCACCCTCCGACGTTTGCGACGATCAGGATCGCTGCCTCAATCAGGCACTCGCACAACAAGCTGCGGCGGCGATTGGCAACGCAGCGAGCGCCCGGGTGATCAAGCTGCGCACCGAGCGCATGCGCGAAGTGGCACCGTTGCCGTTCGATCTGGGCACCTTGCAGGAGGTCTGTTCGAAGAAACTCGGGCTTGGCGCTCAGGAAACCCTCGACATCGCCCAGGCACTCTACGAAACCCATAAAGTCATCACCTACCCTCGCAGCGACTGCGGTTACCTGCCGGTGAGTCAACACAGTGAAGCGCCCGGAATTCTCGCCGCCCTGCGGCAAGCAGATCCGACGCTGAACGCCTTGCAGGACTACCTTGAACCGCAACGGCGCTCACGGGCCTGGAATGACGCCAAGGTCAGCGCTCACCACGGCATCATCCCCACGGCTGCGGCAAAGAACCTGGATCGACTGGTGGGCAAGCAGCGAGCGGTCTACACGCTGATCCGCGCGCGGTATCTGGCGCAGTTTCTGCCCAACCATGAATACGACCGGACCCAGGCCGACTTCGACTGTGCCGGTGAAGCCTTGCGCGCGGTCGGCAAGCAGATCGTCGAACCCGGCTGGAAACGCGCCCTGCCCGAGGCCCTTGCTCCGGCCAAGGGCCGCGAAGTACCGGCGCCGCAAACACTGCCGACATTGAGCGAAGGCCGTGATTGCGCGGTAGCCGAAGTGAAGCTCAAGGACCTTTGGACGCAGCCGCCCAAACCGTTTACCGAAGGTGATTTGATCAAGGCGATGAAGAACGTCGCCAAGCTGGTCGAGGATCCACTGCTGAAACAGAAACTCAAGGACACCACCGGGATCGGCACCGAGGCCACTCGCGCCTCGATCATTCAGGGCCTGCTCGACCGTGGTTATCTGATCAAGAACGGCAAGGCCCTGGCCGCCACCCCGGCGGCATTCAGCCTGATCGACGCCGTGCCGCGCGCGATTGCCGACCCTGGCACCACGGCGATCTGGGAGCAGGCGCTGGACATGGTGCAGAGCGGCGAAATGAGCCTGGAAGAATTCGTCACCAAACAAGCGGCGTGGATGAGCAAGCAGGTTGCCCGCTGCTCCGGCCTGAGCCTGACCATCAGCGGGCCCGCAAGCCCTGCCGGGCGAGGTGCCACACCCTGGAAAAACAAACGCAAGCCGGCCAAACGCAAGCCATCGACCGGCGCCAAACGTGCAGCAAAAACGCCGGGTAAAGCTTGATGGCACTTCGACTGGCCAGCGATGGTCTAGTGTTCTTCAAGCCCGGCTACAGCCCTGTTTCCTGAAAAGGCATCGACCATGATTATCGTGCACCACCTGAACAACTCCCGCTCCCAGCGCATTCTGTGGCTACTGGAAGAACTGGCCATCCCTTACGAACTGAAGCTCTATCAGCGCGATCCGAAAACCAACCTGGCCCCGCCGGAACTGAAAGCGATCAACGCCCTGGGCAAATCGCCGGTCATCGAAGACGGCACCCAGAAGCTGATTGAGTCCGCCGCAATTATCGACTACCTGATTCGTCGCCATGGTGAGGGGCGCCTGCAACCCGATCCGTCCACCCCGGCCTACGATGAATACGTGCAGTGGCTGCATTTCGCCGAAGGCTCGGCCATGTTGCCGCTGATGTTGAACCTGTATGTCGGACGTCTCGGTGAAGCCGGCGCACCGCTGCATCCACGGATCAACTCGGAAGTGGCCAACTACCTCGGCTATCTGAACACGGCACTGAGCCAGTCCGATTACCTGCTGGGCAAGGAATTCAGTGCAGCCGATATCCAGATGAGTTTCATAGGTGAAATCGCCCGTGCCCAGGGCAAGCTCGGCGACTACCCTCATGTAGCGGCCTGGATCGAGCGCTTCCAGGCGCGCCCGGCCTATCAAGCCGCACTGAAGAAAGGTGGCAAATACGACTTCGCGCCTCACTGATTGATTCCGCTCTGAACAGGAGCCAGCCCGCATGCCCTCGTTAGAACTGCACGCCGCTCAGCGCGACGAACTGGAAACGCTCGAAAACCTGATGCAGTTCTATATGTACGACCTCAGTGAGTGGCTGCCGCTCAAACTCGGCGGGCATGGCTTCTTCCACATCCAGCCGCAACAGGACTACTGGCGCAACCCCGCAACCCGCCCGTTCCTGATCAAGGTCAACGGGGAGCTGGCCGGTTTTGTGACCGTGGATGACAACACCCATCTGCCTGGCGCCCAGTACAACATCGGCTACCTTTTTGTCAGCCGACGCTTTCGTGGCCAAGGAGTCGCGACGTTTGTCGTTTCTACCCTCTTGAGCCAGCTGCCCGGGCAATGGCAGATTTTCCACATCGATGCCAACCCGCCTGCACGGCAGTTCTGGGCCCGTGTGATGCCACACCTCACGGGTGACGCGTTCTCCCGGCATCATCAGCCAGTAGACGGTTATCCCTGCACCTTTTACCGCTTCCAAAGCTCGCTGCCCTCGTCCTGAGGGGCGCTTTCACCCTGCTGCTTTCTAATTCCAAACAGCTTTGTCCGACAATATGTAGTGACTGAAAATAATCACTACAAAACCGTTGACGCCTCCGATTTGCCCTTGCATGATGCAGACATCTCCCCGATCGGGAGTACAGCAACATGTTTGAGCAAGCTCGTCTGACCGCCGAGCTGTTTTTCCCGGATACACGCTGCCCACAAGGCAGATTGAAGAAGCTGACCTGGCCCGAACGTCCAGTACAAGGACGAGAAGCGCTGGCGATCAATCCTCATGAAGCTTGTGGCCGACCCTGAAAACGTCGGCAGTGGCCTGAAGGTATTCGCTGCTTCTCTTCGTTGTGACGCTATTGCGTAGCAGTTATTCAACACGACTACATGCAACAGACGCGGAACCCCGTCACTCTCGACGGCCGAACGCTGACGTCCTGGTTTCGGTGCCAGGGATCAACTAACCGATGGGCTACTTGTATTAGCGAATCAACTTTGAAAGATCACCAAATGGTCAAGGGGCATATTATGAATCTGAACAATCAACCTACTATCGATGAACTGGCTCGTATGTTCGCTGCGCAAAAAGACAGCCACGACAGCCACATTCTGTGGATCAGCAAATCGGGCCAGGTTCATATCGATTGCCTGTCGCCGCATGCCCATGAAGCCGAGTTCGACCAGAACAACCAGAACCTGTTGGCCCGACTGAAAATGTACCGTCGCGGCCAGGGTTATGTCGGCAAGAAAGCTGCAGCCGACAAAGACTTCATCGGCAATGTCCTGCAAACGCTGAAGCAGGCCTGGGACTCGATGCAGAACCAGAATGAAGTTCGGGTGATTGATCGGTTCTACTGATAAACCATCGCAATAAAAAAGGCCCCGCTCGAATAAACGAGCGGGGCCTTTTGTTTGTCTCCGGTTTGCCAAACAAAGCTATTGTTAAGCGTATCCGCTGTTGGTCACTGGAGACTTGCGATGAAAAACAAGCTGATATTCCCGCTGTTGCTGGTTCTGACAAGTGTTGCTCAGGCAAACAGCGTCGACGGTGTCCCGTCATTCGCGGTGGAGTGCCCCGGCAAGTTTCTCGTCCAGGCGGATCAGGATGGGCCGGTCATGATCAACGGCAAGGAAGCAGACACCAAAATCATCAGTGAGCGCCGCTTCGAAGCCAAGGGCTCCGGCATCACCTTGTCAATTGTCCTCGCCGATGACGATTCGGTCGCCGTGACCTCCTCCGGCAAGGCCTCCAACGGCGTATGCCAGTCAGTGGATGACTGACGTCGCCTCAACGGTTCCCAGCAACAGTTCCATGAAGGCCACCGACGCCGCGCTGTGGTAGTTGTTTTTACGCCGCAGCAGCGCGGCCCCGCGCTTGGGCGCCTCCCCCAGCAACGGGATCCTGCGTAACGCGCGGTCCTGAGTGGCGATGGGTTCCGGAAGGATGGTGGCAATCGCCGTGTGGCGTATGACTTCCAGCAAGGTGCTGACCGAGTTCACCTCAATGGCCACTTTTGGCGTGATCTGCTGCTCAGCGAAATACTCATCGATTCGGGTTCGGGTGACGAAGTCCGTGGCCAACAGGGCAAATTCCAGCTGGGCCACCGCTTCAGCGGATAACGCGACCCGGCTTTCGTACAACGGATGATCCCGCCCGACCATCACGCCCAGCGTCTCGGTAAACGCCGGGATCGACTCGATGTCGGCATTCCTGACCTGATCAAACGCAATGGCGATGTCCAGCGAGTCATCCAGCAGCCCGGCCTCGATGTCGTCCATCGACAACTCGAAAATCTCCAGGTGAATGTTCGGATAGCGCGCCACGTAGTCGCGCACCAATGGCCCGACCAGATACGCCATGAACGTCGGCGTCATCGCCAATCGCAACGTCCCCCGGGACAAGTCCTTCACGTCATGCAACGCCCGTTTACCCGCCTCCAGTTCCACCAGCACCCGCCGAGCGCACTCGATGTAGGCCTCACCCGCATCGGTCGGCTTGACCGTGCGCGAGGTGCGGTCGAACAGGCTCACGCCGAGGGTTTCCTCCAATTGGCGGATCTGTTGCGACAAGGTCGGTTGGGACACGTGCAATGCCTCGGCAGCACGGGTGAAGCCGCCGTGGTCGGCGACCGCCAGCAAGTAGCGCAAATGTCGGAGCAGCATCGGGATCAACCTATAGGCAGGGCTTATGCAATGCATTGTATATCGGTCTTGGACGCTATGAATCAATCGGCAGAAGATTGCTTCACACCCAAGCAGTACTCAACCCGATAGGAGATTCACCATGCAACAGTCCCACGCTTACAACGACCCGAGCCTGGCCCTGACCACCTCGATCCTCGATGCCAAGGCGCGTAAAAACCTGTCGTGGCAGGACCTGACCGACGGCACCGGCCTCGGCCTGGCCTATGTCACCGCCGCCCTGCTCGGTCAGCACCCACTGCCGGAAAGCGCCGCCAAAGTGATTGGCGAGAAGCTCGACCTGGACGCCGACGCCGTGGCACGCCTGCAAATCATTCCATTGCGCGGCAGCCTCTCTGGCGTGCCGACCGACCCGACCATCTACCGCTTCTACGAAATGATCCAGATCTACGGCACCACGCTCAAAGCCCTGGTTCATGAACAGTTCGGCGACGGCATCATCAGTGCGATCAACTTCAAGCTCGACATGAAAAAAGTCGAAGACCCGGAAGGCGGCTCCCGCGCCGTGATCACCCTCGACGGCAAGTTCCTGCCACTGCGTCCTTTCTGACTTGATCCCGGCCCGCACTCAAGTGCGGGCCAGTTCCAGAACCCCGCTTGTTTCTTTGTTCACCACATTGGCCTGGAGGATGCCCCATGAAAAAAATTCTGTTGGTGCTGTCGTTATTAGCGGGCATGTCTGCCCAGGTTCACGCAGAAGAAACGGCCGTCGCGTACGAGTACGGCATGAAACTGGACATCGCGCATGTCGTGAGCATCACGCCGATTGCCGATGAGTGCGGGGTCGTCCCCGTGGAAATGACGTACCAGGACTCCACAGGCGCCACCCACATTCTGGACTACAGCGTGTTTGGCACCGGCTGCTCGAACTGATCCCCCCATCATTTGAAAGGAAATTCCCCATGAAAGCGCTCATCGACGGTTTTTTGAAGTTCCAGACGGAAGCCTTCCCACAGCGGACCGACCTGTTCAAACACCTGGCCACCACGCAACACCCCGGCACGCTGTTCATCACCTGTTCCGACAGCCGTGTCGTACCGGAACTGCTGACCCAGCAAGAACCCGGTGAACTGTTCGTGATCCGTAACGCCGGCAATATCGTGCCCTCCTACAGCCCGCATCCGGGCGGTGTATCGGCCACGGTCGAATACGCGGTGGCCGTGCTGGGCGTCACCGACATCGTGATTTGCGGCCATTCGGATTGTGGTGCGATGACAGCCGTCGCCAGCTGCAAATGCATGGATCACCTGCCCGCCGTCAGTGGCTGGTTGCAACACGCGGAATCGGCGAAGGTCATCAACGAATCCCGGCCTCATGCCAGCGACGCGGCGAAAGTGAATTCGATGGTGCGGGAAAACGTGATCGCGCAACTGGCGAACATTCAGACGCACCCGAGCGTGCGACTGGCTCAGGAAAAAGGCCTGCTGAACCTGCATGGCTGGGTCTACGACATCGAAACCGGGTCGATCGATGCACTGGATGCCAACAGCCGCACGTTCGTGTCGCTGGCCGAACGCCCGAGCACGTGCGCCGTTCACGGCAAAGCGGTTGAAGCGGCTTGATCCGTGTACCAGAGGGCCATCGCCCTCAGCTGGCACCTTGCAGCCAATCAGCATCCGCGCTCAATAACCGCGAAGTGAAAATGCAGCGCGCCCGATTCGCGGAAGCGCTGCACCCCGCTTTATTTGTCTTCCGGTTTGGCTGACGAGGATGGCCGGATCTCCGGGTTTTCCTCGGCGTTGGGCGGTGTTGGAAAGCTTCCAGGCGTGAACACGTGAGTCAGCAATTCCCTGGCATCGATTTCATTGACACCACTGACCGTGCGAGCCAGCGCAACAGCCTGCTCACATTGCTTATGCGTGTTGACGCGACCACTCAACATCACCATTCCCGCGAGGGTTTTGACATGGACTTGCAGGCCAAGGGTCGGATCGGCCAACGCCAAGGCCGACTTCACCCGGGCTGTCAGCCACGCGTCATGCGCGGCCAATTCCAGCTTATGAGAGTAATGATCGAAGGATTGAAGTTTCATGGCGGACCCCTGTCTCAAGACGCAGTCGCAGACACCCTTAATTATAGTGCGGTCTGCGCTTGAGGTCGGGTTCTCAGCGTTTGACTGACAGATCGATCTGCGTCATACGACTACGGATCGTGAACACACCGTCGCCCGAGAGAATCGCGCTGCGAGCGAACAGGCGACCACTCTCCCAGTTCGAAAGCCCCAGTTCCGGCTTGTTCAGCGCGTACTGCCCGTCAACCCAACGGGTAATCCCGTTGCCGACAAAAGGCGCGTTGACCGCGTTGTAGAAGCGCTCATGCGCCTCGGCACTTTCACTGATCAACGACACGGTGAATTGCGGGCTGTAGCGATTGAACAAGGCGATGGCCTGGCCCAGGTCGTCGACGATCTTCAGGCTGACTTCCGGGGTTTCTTCCCACTCCCACTCGCGGCCCAACTGGTCTTCGGGCAGTGGTTCGGCCAACGCTTCGGTCTGGTAGCCGTCGGGGCGGTAGACCTCGACGGTTGCAGTCCGCCAACGGCCAGGCAAATACGTTTCGCTGCCCTCGACGATGTGCAACTTGCAGCCCTCTTCCCGGGCCGTGCCGGCTTTTTCCAGGGCGTCCAGAAACAGCGGCACCAGTTCGGCGGCGCGATCGCGGTGGATCAGGCAGACGTTCAGGGTGTTGCAGACTTTACGGTCCAGGGAATTGCGCACGACGGCGGCGAAACGCTTGGCGTCGGCGTCCTTGTCGGCGACCAGCCAGGCACCACCGGTGCCATGCAGGCTGACGGCAGTGCCGACCTGTTGCGCGATACTGCCCAACTGACTGACCGCACGCCCCGAACCACGGGCCACCGCCAACGACAGACGACGGTCGGCGAACATGGCCCAACCGGCGGCGTGATTGACGCTTTCCACCAGCGACACTGCGCCCACCGGCAAACCGGCCTCACTCAATGCCGGATTCAACGCGTGGGTGACAATGGCTTGCGCCGTGCCCAAGGCATCGCTGCCAATGCGCAGCACCGCGGTGTTGCCGGTGCGCAACACGCCGGCGGCGTCGGCGAAAACATTCGGCCGGCCCTCGAAGACGAAGGCGACGATGCCCAACGGCGAAACCACCTGCTCGACTTTCCAGCCGTCATGCTCGACGCAACTGATCACTTTGCCGCGCGTGGCTGACGCATCGCGCCAGGCCCTGAGACCCGCGATCATGTCACGACGCATGCGCTCATCGGCCAGCAACCGTGTGGTGGAGCGTCCACGCGACTTGGCCCATTCGATGTCGGCCCGGTTGGCCGCTTCGATCAAGTCCCAGCAGTCCTGGTTTTCCAGGCGTTGGGCGAAAAGGTCGAAAAACGCACTGATCGCCTGATCGGAAACGGCGGACATCGCCGTAAACGCCGCTTCAGCCCGCTCGATCGCGACCGCCGCTGCTTTCTGGTCAGCAACGGGAATCAGCAGCAACTCGCCGCTGACCTGCTCCACCAACAGGTGGTCCCCGGGCTGAAAGCGCAAGGCCAGTTCGGGGCTGACCACAGTAACGCGGTTACCAGCGAAAGGGATTGGCGTGCCAGCGACTAGACGTTCGAGCGCAAGAGACATGAAGCGGTTTCACCATGCAATGGGCGGTCAGAAAATGTATAGCAAAATTTCTGGAGCGTCATTAACCGGTGGCCATCCGGCGCATTTCGTTCGATTGCGAAACCGTACGCAAATCCCCTGTAGGAGCCGGCTTGCTGGCGATAGCGGTGGATCAGTCAACGTGTGTATTGGCTGGACAGACGCCATCGCCAGCAAGCCGGCTCCTACAGGGAATCGGTGGACATGTCCAAAATGAGCGGTCGCAGTAGTGAAGGAGAACGCGGACAACTGAGAAACAGGTCGGCTTTCAGGCCGCCTCGGCGGCTGTGGCGGTAGTCGCGCCGGCCACAACCCCGCGCTATCAGAACACCGACCAGCCAATTCGCTGGCTCAACAACTCCAGCGCGGCCATGCCCACAAGCGAGTTACCGGCGGCGTTGAGTTCCGGCGACCAGACGCACACCGTGAACTGC
This sequence comes from Pseudomonas sp. BF-R-01, assembly GCF_019946615.1. NCBI lineage: Bacteria > Pseudomonadati > Pseudomonadota > Gammaproteobacteria > Pseudomonadales > Pseudomonadaceae > Pseudomonas > Pseudomonas sp. BF-R-01. Next base: position 985 of record NZ_JAGYFX010000140.1, on the reverse strand, counting down.
CCCGGCACCACCGCGACGATCCCGCCGCCCACGCCGCTTTTGCCGGGCAAACCGACGCGATAGGCGAAGTTGCCCGCCTCGTCGTAGAGGCCGCTGGTGGCCATGATGGAATTGACTTGCTGGGTCTGGCGGCCGCTGAGGATCTGTTCGCCGCTGTGCTTGCAGAAGCCGTCGTTGGCCAGGAAGCAGAACGCCCGCGCCAGGTCCACGCAGCTCATGCGCAAGGCGCAATGGCTGAAGTAGCTGCGCAGCACCGCTTCGACATCGTTGTGAAAATTTCCGAAGGATTGCATCAGGTACGCCATGGCGGCGTTGCGCGCCCGGTGCTGGTATTCGGACTCGGCGACCTTGCCGTCCACCATGACTTGCGGATTGCCCGACAGGCGCCGGACGAAATCGCGCATCGACAAGGCCGGTGCGGCAAAGCGCGACTGATTGATGTCGCAAATCACCAGTGCGCCGGCATTAATGAACGGATTGCGCGGGCGCCCGCGTTCGAATTCCAGCTGCACCAGCGAGTTGAACGGCTGGCCGGAAGGCTCGTGGCCCAGGCGCTGCCAGATGGCTTCGCCGGAATGCTCGATGGCCTGCACCAGGCTGAACACCTTGGAAATACTCTGCACCGAGAACGGCGTGTGGGCGTCACCGGCGCAAAACAGCTCGCCGTCATTGCCGTACACGGCGATGCCCAGCTGATTGGCCGGCACGGTGCCGAGGGCAGGAATGTAGTCAGCCACCTTGCCCTGACCGATCAGGGGCCGAACTGCGTCAAGGATCTCGTTCAACAGCGCTTGCATGCCGGGTTCCGAAGTCTCGCCCCAAGGGATTGCGGGGACACTGACGCTAGACGCTGGTGGCAACGAATGGATCACAGTGGTGGCGTGGAATACCCCCTGTAGGAGCCGGCTTGCCGGCGATAGCGGTGGATCAGTCGACACATTTATCGCCTGAACGGACGCCATCGCCGGCAAGCCGGCTCCTACAG
>NZ_JAGYFX010000014.1:0-86436 GCF_019946615.1 Pseudomonas sp. BF-R-01 | reverse complement strand
GTGATGCTGACAATCTTGTTGACTATCAGTCTGACTCCACAAGCACCCACACGAATTGCTTGATTCAGTTGTTAAAGAGCGGTTGGTTAAGATCTTTCGTCTCAACCGAGGCGCGCATTCTACAGCGTCCTCTGTATCTGTCAAGCGGTTATTTTCAGAAGTTTTCAAAGTTTCCTTTGCAACTTCAACCACTTGCGCTTCCGATCTCTCGTTAGCGGGAGGCGAATTCTACAGCGTTACTCGCTGCTGTCAACACCTCTTTTTCTCCGCTTTCGACCGAGAAGATCGAATCGTCAAAAGAGCCAAACAACACCGCTCTTTCAACTCCTTCTGGGCTTCGATGACCTGAAGCAACTCGCTGTCGAAAACTGCGTAACTCTTTGTTTACCAAGGAGTTTTTCGTTTCGACTGCGCCGGAAGTGGGGCGAATTATAGACTTCCAGAATCTGCCGTCAACCCCTAATTTAGCCTTTCTATCAATAACTTGCAGAAAGCCTGAAAACAGCGCGCCTCCCTCTATATAGAAGAGCAAAACCACGCCCTCTATATAGAAGGACTCCTCAAAGCACTCCAGCGTCCTTTAATGCAGTCACCGCACAAGCGTCCAGGCCCAACACCCGCTGCAGCACTGCCATCGTATGCTCGCCCAGCAAAGGAGGCGCATTGCGGTACTCCACCGGTGTCTCGGACAGACGAATCGGGCTCGCCACCTGCGGCACCATCCCTGCCAAGGCGTGAGGCAGCTCAATCGCCAAACCGCGCGCCTTTACCTGAGGGTCGGCAAACACCAGAGCCAGATCATTGATCGGACCACACGGTACGCCTGCCCGCTCCAACTGCGACACCCACTCAGCAGTGGTCTTGAACACCGTAGCCTGGCGAATCAACGGAATCAGCACCGCACGGTTCGCCACCCGCAGCTTGTTGGTGGCAAAGCGCGGATCATCCGCCCACTGCGGCTGCCCGGCCACTTCCGCAAATTTGCGGAACTGCCCGTCATTACCCACAGTGAGAATGAAATCGCCATCTGCTGTAGGAAAGTCCTGATACGGCACGATGTTCGGATGTGCATTACCCAGCCGCTTCGGCGCATTGCCTGTCGTCAGGTAGTTCATCGCCTGGTTAGCCAGACATGCCACCTGGACATCCAGCAACGCCATATCGATATGTTGGCCGCCACCGTCATGATCCCGATGCGCAAGCGCTGCGAGAATCGCCACGGTCGAGTAAAGCCCGGTCAAAATGTCCGTCAGCGCCACGCCGACTTTCACCGGCCCGGCACCATCATCACCTTCTGGTCGCCCCGTCAGACTCATCAGGCCGCCCAAGCCCTGGATCATGAAGTCATAACCCGCGCGCTTGGCGTAAGGACCCGTCTGACCAAATCCGGTGATCGAGCAGTAGATCAGATTCGGATTGGCCTCTTTGAGCGACTCATAATCCAATCCATAAGCCGCCAGACCACCGACCTTGAAGTTCTCGATCAAGATGTCTGACTTCGCCGCCAGCTCACGCACCAACTTCTGCCCCTCCGGGCGAGTGAAGTCGATGGTCACCGATTGCTTGTTGCGATTGGCCGACAAGTAGTAGGCGGCCTCGCTGGTGTTCTCGCCATAGGCGTCCTTCAGAAAAGGAGGCCCCCAGGCGCGCGTGTCATCGCCATTGCCCGGACGCTCGACCTTGATCACCTCGGCGCCAAGGTCCGCCAGTATCTGACCGGACCACGGCCCGGCCAGCACCCGCGACAAATCCAGTACCCGTAGATGCGAAAGCGCGCCCATGGCCGTTCTCCTATTAATAGAACGCCTGGAGGCCAGTCTGCGCACGACCAAGGATCAGCGCGTGGACGTCATGCGTACCTTCATAGGTATTCACCACTTCCAGGTTGACCAGGTGACGCGCCACGCCGAATTCATCGGAGATACCGTTACCACCCAACATGTCACGCGCCATCCGAGCAATGTCCAGGGACTTGCCGCAAGAGTTGCGCTTCATCATCGACGTGATTTCGACCGCAGCGGTGCCTTCATCTTTCATACGACCCAGGCGCAGACAGCCTTGCAGAGCCAAGGTGATTTCGGTCTGCATGTCAGCCAGTTTCTTCTGGATCAATTGAGTAGCAGCCAATGGACGACCGAACTGCTGACGATCCAGGGTGTATTGACGAGCGGTGTGCCAGCAGAACTCGGCCGCGCCCAACGCCCCCCAGGAAATGCCATAACGTGCCGAGTTCAGGCAAGTAAACGGGCCTTTCAAACCACGGACGTCAGGGAAGATGTTCTCTTCAGGGACAAACACGTTGTCCATGACGATCTCACCAGTGATGGATGCACGCAGCCCCACTTTGCCGTGAATGGCCGGCGCGCTCAGGCCTTTCCAGCCTTTCTCCAGAACGAAGCCACGGATGTCGCCCTCGTCGTCCTTGCCCCAGACCACGAATACATCGGCGATCGGGCTGTTGGTGATCCACATCTTGCTGCCGGTCAGGCTGTAGCCGCCTTCCACTTTGCGTGCACGGGTAATCATCGCGCCCGGGTCGGAACCGTGGTTAGGCTCGGTCAGACCGAAACAGCCAATCCACTCGCCCGAGGCCAGTTTCGGCAGATACTTCTGCTTCTGGGCCTCAGTACCGAATTCATTGATCGGCACCATCACCAAAGAGGACTGCACGCTCATCATCGAGCGATAACCCGAATCGACGCGCTCAACTTCACGAGCAATCAGACCGTAGCTGACATAGTTCAGACCGCTGCCGCCATATTGCTCAGGGATGGTTGCACCCAGCAGGCCGACTTCACCCATTTCACGGAAGATCGCCGGGTCGGTCTTTTCATGACGGAAAGCTTCAAGAACACGTGGCGCGAGCTTCTGCTGAGCGAATTGCTCGGCAGTGTCGCGAATCATGCGCTCTTCTTCGGTGAGCTGTTGATCCAGCAGCAGGGGATCGATCCAGTTGAAGCTAGCTTTACCGCCCATGAGTGTGTCCTCTCGAATCGGGTCAAATAATGTGGACTGATCCTAGGCTGGGTTCGGCGTTACCACAAACGAGGATTTTGCATACTGTTGTGCTAATTTCTCACTCCGAAACATCGCGAAGCAGTTTTTTGTACGATGTATTAGTGAGGTTGACGTACATGCGCAGGAAGATCCCCAGCACAACCGCCCTGGTCAGCTTTGAAGCAGCGGCACGCCACGAGAGCTTTACCAAGGCAGCCCAGGAGCTTTCCCTCACTCAGGGAGCGATCTGCCGACAGATCGCCAGCCTTGAGGAGTTCTTGAGTGTGGAATTGTTCCGACGCTCGCGGCGTGGAGTGAAGCTGACTGAAGCCGGGCTTTCCTACAGCCGTCGGGTAGCAACACAGCTGGACGCCGTAGAGCGCGACACCCTGTCAGTGATGGGCCAACAGGGTACCAACGTGATTGAGCTGGCAGTCGTACCAACCTTCGGCACCCAATGGCTGCTGCCAAGACTCAAGGACTTCCAGCAAAAACATCCGGAAGTGACGGTCAACCTCACTAACCGCACACGCCCGTTCCTGTTTGCCGACACAGACTTCGATGCCGCCATTTACTTTGGCGATGCAGACTGGTCAGGCACTGAATCCCACAGGCTGATGGGCGAAAATCCCATGCCTGTGTGCAGCCCCAACCTACTGGGCAAAAGGACAAGCCTCACACCCGCTGAAATCGCCGAACTGCCCTTGCTGCAACAGACCACCCGCCCCTATGCCTGGCGCCAATGGTTCAACTCGCAAAACCTTAATATCCCCCGCGACATGACAGGGCCGCGCTACGAGCTATTCTCCATGCTTGCCCAAGCGGCGATGCATGACATGGGGATCGCCTTGATCCCGCCGTTCCTGATTCAGCGCGAGCTGGCGGAGAAGCGGCTGGTGATTGCCAACGCTCAGGCGCTGTCCAGCATCAAGGCGTATTACCTGATGATTCCTGATCGAAAGGTCGAATCTGCGTCTTTGAAGGCCTTTCGCGACTGGCTGGTAAATCAGGCACAAAGCTACAGCCTAGAAGGATAAAGGCTCTTCGCCATTAGCTGACCCCGTAGTCAATAAACTGAAAGCCCTACAGATATAAGTATTTGTCGCATATTCGCAGACTGTACCTAGAAGCTGTACAAACGTCCCACAAGCGCCTGAAAACGTGGCCTTGAGCCGCTATTCGATGGCAATAACAGTGCATTCACCGTACCGATGTGTAATTTCTTTAATTTTGGCGAAAAACCTTACAAGGCACGGCCTGCAAGGGATTGAAACGGTTGGTTGCGACATTCGGTCACGGGGTGACTTGTAGTTAATTTTCCGTCACCCGTCATAATCCCTTGAAGGGCACAAAGTTCGCCTGCAAAATGCCGCGCCCCGCCCTGATTTGGCGGGATCGTGCTGATCGGCCGCCCCAGCCGCACCATCCGAAGTGCCTGGGTTTACTCAATAAGATCACGCAGGAGATTTGACGTGCACATTGGTGTTCCTCTCGAAACCCAGACGGGTGAAACACGGGTTGCTGCAACCCCGGAAACCATCAAGAAGCTGATCGGCCAGGGTCATAAGGTCACTGTGCAAAGCGGCGCCGGCATTAACGCCAGCGTTGTCGACAGTGCTTATGAAGCGGCAGGCGCAACCATTGGCAGCGCCAACGATGCGTTTGGTGCCGAGCTGATTCTCAAGGTGGTCGCACCCAGCGACAGCGAACTCGCTCTGATCAAGAGCGGCACCGTTGTGGTGGGCATGCTCAACCCGTTCAGCAATGAAACCATCGCCAAACTGGCCGAGTGCGGAATCACCGCGTTTGCGCTGGAAGCCGCACCACGCACCTCCCGCGCCCAGAGCCTGGATGTGCTGTCTTCGCAAGCCAACATCGCCGGCTATAAAGCCGTGTTGCTGGCCGCTCACCATTACCCTCGCTTCATGCCGATGCTGATGACCGCTGCGGGCACCGTGAAAGCGGCGCGCGTGCTGATTCTTGGCGCCGGGGTAGCCGGTTTGCAGGCGATCGCTACGGCGAAACGTCTGGGTGCGGTGATTGAAGCGTCTGACGTGCGACCTGCGGTTAAAGAGCAGATCGAATCCCTCGGTGCCAAATTCGTCGACGTGCCTTATGAGACCGATGAAGAGCGCGAATGCGCCGTCGGTGTCGGCGGTTACGCACGCCCAATGCCGGCGAGCTGGATGCAGCGTCAGGCCCTGGCCGTGCACGAGCGCGCCAAGCAGGCTGACATTGTCATCACCACGGCACTGATTCCGGGCCGCAAGGCACCGACGCTGTTGAGCGCGGAAACCGTGGCGCAGATGAAGCCAGGCTCGGTGGTCATCGACCTCGCCGCAGCCCAGGGCGGCAACTGCCCGCTGACCGTGGCCGATCAGGTTGTGGTCGAGAATGGCGTGACCATTTGCGGTCCTACCAATCTGGCCGGCGCGGTCGCGGCAGACGCTTCGGCCCTGTACGCACGCAACCTGCTGGACTTCCTGAAGCTGGTCTTCAACAAAGAAGGCCAGTTCGAAGTGAACCTAGAAGACGACATCGTCGCCGCGTGCCTGATGTGCCGCGACGGCCAAGTCATCCGCAAAAACGCCTAAGCAGGGATTCAGACGATGGAAGAGCTTATCTCCCCCGGTATCTACAACCTGATCATCTTCGTGCTGGCGATTTATGTCGGTTATCACGTGGTCTGGAACGTTACACCCGCGCTGCACACGCCGTTGATGGCGGTCACCAACGCCATTTCGGCGATCGTGATCGTCGGCGCCATGCTCGCCGCGGCGCTGACCGTTACGCCACTGGGCAAAACCATGGGCACGCTGGCCGTGGCCCTGGCGGCAGTGAACGTATTCGGCGGCTTCCTGGTGACCCGCAGGATGCTTGAGATGTTCAAGAAAAAAGCCCCGAAAGCCGTAAAAGAAGAGGCGCCTAAGTAATGAGCATGAACCTCGTAACGACGCTCTACTTGATCGCGTCCATCTGCTTCATCCAGGCCTTGAAAGGCCTGTCGCACCCGACCACGTCGCGTCGCGGCAACCTGTACGGCATGCTCGGCATGGCGTTGGCGATCCTCACCACCGTAGGCCTCATCTATAAGCTGGGCGCTGAGCTGGCCACCGCCGGTATCGGTTACGTCATCGTCGGCCTGCTGGTCGGCGGCACCGCTGGCTCGATCATGGCCAAGCGCGTTGAAATGACCAAGATGCCGGAACTGGTCGCCTTCATGCACAGCATGATCGGTATGGCCGCGGTGTTCATCGCGATCGCCGCTGTTGTTGAGCCGCAATCGCTGGGCATCGTCAAGCAATTGGGTGATTCGATTCCTGCGGGCAACCGTCTGGAGCTGTTCCTGGGTGCAGCCATCGGTGCAATCACCTTCTCCGGTTCGGTGATCGCGTTCGGCAAGCTCTCGGGCAAGTACAAGTTCCGCCTGTTCCAGGGTGCACCAGTACAGTTCGGCGGCCAACACAAGCTGAACCTGCTGCTGGGTCTGGCGACACTGGCGCTGGGCATCACCTTCATGCTGACCGGCAATCTCAGTGCATTCGCGCTGATGCTGGTGCTGGCCTTCGTGATGGGCGTCCTGATCATCATCCCGATTGGCGGCGCAGACATGCCGGTTGTGGTGTCGATGCTTAACAGTTACTCCGGTTGGGCAGCAGCGGGTATCGGCTTCTCGCTGAACAACTCGATGCTGATCATCGCGGGCTCGCTGGTGGGTTCGTCCGGTGCGATCCTCTCGTACATCATGTGCAAGGCGATGAACCGCTCCTTCTTTAATGTGCTGCTCGGTGGTTTCGGCAATACGGCCGATGCCGGCCCGGCTGGCGCCAAGGAAGCCCGCCCGGTGAAATCCGGCTCGGCCGACGACGCGACCTTCCTGCTGACCAACGCCGATACCGTAATCATCGTTCCAGGCTACGGCCTGGCGGTAGCACGGGCGCAGCACGCACTGAAAGAGCTGACCGAGAAGCTGAGCCATCGTGGCGTGACCGTGAAATACGCGATCCACCCGGTGGCGGGTCGTATGCCTGGTCACATGAACGTACTGCTGGCCGAGGCTGAAGTGCCTTACGACCAGGTGTTCGAGATGGAAGACATCAACTCCGAGTTCGGTCAGGCCGACGTGGTGCTGGTGCTCGGCGCCAACGACGTGGTCAACCCGGCGGCGAAGAACGATCCGAAATCGCCGATTGCCGGGATGCCGATTCTCGAAGCGTTCAAGGCCAAGACGATCATCGTCAACAAACGTTCGATGGCCAGCGGTTATGCCGGCCTGGACAACGAACTGTTCTACCTCGACAAAACCATGATGGTCTTCGGCGACGCCAAGAAAGTCATCGAAGACATGGTCAAAGCCGTCGAGTAAAAACTGCTCCAGCGCAATACCCAAAACCTCAGCCTTTAGTAGGCTGGGGTTTTTTTATTCCCCGTGAAACCCGACCAAAGGCTCTAAATCAGGGGTCTGCATTCGACCATGGTAGCGGGAGGATTTTTTTTGAAATCACTAGACTGCACACCTTGCTTCCGTTGCCCGAGATAACAATCCATGTACCGTGATCGTATTCGCTTGCCTTCGTTGTTGGATAAGGTGATGAGCGCCGCTGACGCTGCCGCTCTGATTGAGGACGGCATGACCGTCGGCATGAGTGGTTTCACGCGCGCCGGCGAAGCCAAAGCCGTGCCTCATGCATTGGCCGAACGCGCCAAAGTCACCCCGCTGAAAATCACGCTGATGACCGGCGCCAGCCTGGGCAACGACCTTGATAAACAGCTCACCGAAGCCGGCGTCCTGTCGCGACGCATGCCGTTCCAGGTCGACAGCACATTGCGCAAGGCGATCAACGCCGGCGAAGTGATGTTTATTGACCAGCATCTTTCAGAAACCGTGGAGTCGCTGCGCAACCAGCAGCTGAAACTGCCGGACATCGCCGTCATCGAGGCCGTGGCGATCACTGAGCAAGGCCACATCGTGCCGACCACTTCGGTGGGCAACTCGGCCAGCTTCGCGATTTTCGCCAAACAGGTGATCGTCGAGATCAACCTGGCGCATAACCCGAACCTCGAGGGTTTGCACGACATCTATATCCCGACGTATCGCCCGACCCGCACGCCGATTCCGCTGGTGAAGGTCGACGATCGCATTGGCAGCACCGCCATTCCGATCCCGCCTGAAAAGATCGTCGCGATCGTCATCACCAATCAGTCCGACTCGCCGTCGACGGTGCTGCCACCAGACGTTGATACCCAGGCCATTGCCGACCACCTGATCGACTTCTTCAAGCAGGAAGTGGCGGCTGGGCGCATGACTAACAAGCTCGGCCCATTGCAGGCCGGCATCGGCACCATTGCCAACTCGGTGATGTGCGGACTGATCGATTCTCCGTTCGAAGACCTGACCATGTATTCCGAGGTGCTGCAGGACTCGACCTTCGACCTGATCGACGCCGGCAAGCTGAGCTTTGCGTCTGGTAGTTCGATCACCTTGTCGAGCCGCCGCAACGCTGATGTGTTCGGCAACCTGGAGCGTTACAAGGACAAGCTGGTCCTGCGTCCGCAGGAAATCTCCAACCACCCGGAAGTGGTGCGCCGCCTTGGGATCATCGGCATCAACACTGCGCTGGAGTTCGACCTGTACGGCAACGTCAACTCTACCCACGTCTGCGGCACGCGAATGATGAACGGCATCGGTGGCTCGGGCGACTTCGCGCGCAACGCGCACCTGGCGATCTTCGTCACCAAGTCGATTGCCAAGGGCGGTGCGATCTCCAGCGTGGTGCCGATGGTCAGCCACGTCGATCACACGGAACATGACGTCGACATCCTCGTGACCGAGGTCGGTCTGGCGGACTTGCGCGGGCTGGCACCGCGGGAGCGGGCTCGCGTCATCATCGATAATTGCGTACACCCGGACTATCGCCAGGCGCTGGATGACTACTTCACCGCCGCTTGCGCCATCGGCGGGCACACGCCACATATCTTGCGAGACGCCCTGAGCTGGCACATCAACCTGGAAGAAACCGGTCGAATGCTGACGGTGTAATTGATACAGATAGCCGCTGTCGCAAACACAGTTTCGACAGCGGACTATTGCCAGGCAGAAATGTGTTTAAAACTGTACTGCTGTACTGGTCTTTTCCTACCGTAATGGCCTACCTTTTCGACCTGAATCACCAAAAATGCACCACATTAGTGCTGATAGGTACAGTTGCCTCAATTTAGACCAGTACACCACCCTTTAACAGTTAACTGGTCCCTCACAATACAGGTGAACTGTATCTAGAGAGACTGGCCAAACAAGAGGATCATTGGCATCAGTTAAACCACTACCTAATCCCGCCACAAGCGGAAGGATGAAAACCATGGAACGTACACTCAGTTCCGATCTGTTCTTCGAAGACACCGCTGCAAAAACCCAGGCTTCCATGCCTCTGCGCGTTATCGCCAACCTGATGCTGTGGCAGCGCCGCATCTCCAGCCGCCACCAACTGGCTCGCCTGGATTCGCGTCTGCTGGCTGACGCCGGGATTAGCGAAGCACAACGCTACGAAGAGCTGAGCAAGCCGTTCTGGCGCTAAGTTAGCGTCGCTGGCTCTGATCTTTAAGGTCAACCGCCAGCACCCGAATTGAACAAACAAGACCCGTCGTGGGAAACCACGACGGGTTTTGTCGTTTTGGGGTGATGAAATCCTCAAAACAATAAGTACACTCAACTACAGGTACAGTTTGATTTTATTAAAAACTGAACCAGTACAATTTCAAGCGTGTGTGTCTGTCTTGGCGAACCGGGCGGGATCATCATGAAATCCCGACCTGCCAGCAAAAGGACTGCACCATGGATCATCCACTGGATCTCCCCGCGACCACTTCGCAATCCAAGCCTCGGTTTACCTGGCTTGGAAGAGTGTTCAGAGGCCTCGCCAACAGCCTCGAAAGAGCCAGAACCCGGCGTTTACTGGCGCAACTCGACGGCAGGCAGCTGTCTGACCTGGGTATCAGTCATTCAGATCGTGTCAAAGAATTGGATAAGCCGTTCTGGCGCTGATGTCCGCCTGAACAGACGGGGCTGTGCGAATCGACACCTACAGGCCTAATATCAAGCCAGAACGTGGCGATGACTGCGCGACAGGCGTCTGACTCAACAGACACCGCGCCACCTCTCAATCGGTTTACCAAAAGGAGTTACACCATGTCCCGTCTTCGTCTGCTCAGCGCTGCAGCCCTGCTTGCCGTGGCTGCCAATTCCCACGCCACCAGCTTCATCGTGACCACCGATGCCGTCGTCGGTGCACTCAAGGCTACGTCCGATGCCACTTCCGATGTCACCTCGTCCTTTCGCGATGACAAGATCGTACGCGCGGCCCGTGACGACGCCGCCAGCTTCGTCGCCAGCGAAGGCGCCATTCGTGGCGTGAAACTGGAAAGCGCACTCGACCACATTCGCCACCAGGCCCCTCAACTGAACGCGACTGACGCACAGCTGGCTCAGGCCATCCTGACGATCTAACCAGGCGTCATCCATATCCGGGACACGCCCAACGTGTCCCGATGTTTCGGCGCTGGCTCTAAACCGGGCGTTGCGCTAGCCTTGGGACTCGTTTTCAACTGTCGAGTCTCATGCGTTTTCTTACCTGTCTGTTGATCACTCCGGTTCTCATGGCGGCCAGTTGGGCAAGCCTGGCCCATGCCTTCGACCTGACGACGCAAGGCGTCGTAGCTACGGGCTACGCCACAAGCATGGTGACCTCCGCCCCCTTCGACCGTAAGCTTCTGCTCGCCGCCAGGGATGACGCCGCTTCATTTATCGCCAGTGACGGCCAACTGCGAGGCGCGCAACTGGAGTCGGCCCTGATTTACCTGCGCCAGACCCAGCCAAAACTTCATGCAAGCGACCTTGAACTGGCACACGCTATTCTCGTCCAATAGTTATCCTCGTTCCTCCGGAGTCGTTCCATGCGTAGCCCGCTGATTGTCGCCACCCTTGGCCTGCTGCTGTTGGCCGATGTAACCCAGGCGCACACCCTGGTTGCCACCAGCAACATCCTCATCAACGCCACTCGCCGGACCCTTGATTTCACTTCCGATACCACGACGTCCATCCGTGACGCGAAAATCGTTCGAGAAGCCCATGACGATGCCGCCAGTTTCGTCGCCAGTGATGGCGATATCCGAGGCGCGCACCTGGAAGCAGCGCTCAACCTATTGCGCACCCGCGTGCCGGAAGCTCGGGACGCCAGTGATCAGGTCATCGCCGAAGCCATCCTCGCACTGTGAGGTCGCTAAATGCCTGGCTTCTGATGGGGGCCATGTTGCTGCTCGGCAACACGGCTCAGGCCGGACTGCAATTACAGCTCAAGACCGAAGGCCTGAGTCCCGCGCAACAGCAGGCCAGCCAGGCGCTGCTTGATGAAGCCATGCAGGCGTTGCCGCCGCGGTTCATCGAGCAGCTCGACCGACGCATCGACGTTGGCTGGACCGATGACATGCCGAGCAATGCCTACGGCCAGGCGTCGCTGGTGTCCGAGCTCGACCTGAACCGCAACCTGCTCGCCAGCCTCACCGACGGCAGCGCCGCAACCAAGAAGACTTATCGCCCCCACGGCACCGTGCGCAGGGAAATGCTGGCCACGGTGCTGCACGAACTCACCCACATCTATGACCGCTCGCGTTTTTGGCCAGCCGCCGAACGCACGCTGATCCAGCGCTGCACCCGGCGCACCAACAGCTCCGGCCTAATCGGCATTCCGGATGAATGCCGTGGCCAGTCCGAGCGACGCTTTACCCTCAGCGATGACCCGCGCCTGCTCGACCTCGCAGGCTGGCCGCAATACGTGGGCCGTCGCGGCGAGCGCGAACAGTACAACCGCCAGATCGCCCGCAGCCCGGACATCTACGAGACCAGCAGTCCCAAAGAGTTCGTCGCGGTGAACATGGAGTACTTCCTCCTCGACCCGAGCTACGCCTGTCGCCGCCCTGCGCTCTACCGCTACTACAAAGAACATTTCGGCTGGGCTCCCGCCGCCAAAGACACCTGCGGCAAATCGTTCGCCTTCCTCAATGCCGGTAACGACTTCGCCAAACAACCTCTGGGCCAGGTCGATCCGGAGCGGGTGTATGCCGTGGATTATCTGTTGGCCGAAGCCAACCAGAACTGGGTCAGCCGCTGGGGCCACAGCATGTTGCGCCTGGTGATCTGTGCTCCCGGCCGGCCACGAGGGCCGGATTGCCGGCTGGATCTGGATCAACACCTGGTGTTGTCCTACCGCGCCTTCGTCGGTGATGTACAGCTGTCGAGCTGGGATGGATTGGTCGGCAAATACCCGTCGCGCCTGTTCGTCCTGCCGCTGGCCCAGGTCATCGATGAGTACACCAAGACCGAATTGCGCAGCCTCGCCTCGGTGCCGCTGAACCTGTCGCGCAACGAGATCGAAGACGTGGTGGAACACGCCGCCGAGATGCACTGGAGCTACGACGGCAATTACTTCTTCCTGTCCAACAACTGCGCGGTAGAAGGCCTGAAGTTGCTGCGCAGCGGCACCAACAACGCAAAGCTGGTCGGGCTGGACAACATCATGCCCAACGGCTTGCTGGAAGTGCTCAAGGGTCGCGGCCTGGCGGATACCAGCGTGCTGGACGATCCTCGCGAAGCGCTGCGTCTGGGCTATCGCTTCGACTCTTTCCGCGATCGCTATCAAGCGATGTTCGAGGTGCTGAAAAAGCACCTGCCGATCAAACAGGACAAGGTCGAAGACTGGCTGGCCTTAAAGGCCGAAGAGCGTCGTAAATGGATTGATCAGGCTGACCTGCGCACCAGCGCGGCTTTACTGCTACTGGAGCAGGCCGCTTTCCGGCAACAACTGGTGCTGGCCCAGGACGAAGTGAAGCAACGCTATCTCGGTGCCCGGGAATTGCAGAACGGCGGTATGGACAAGGCCAATGCGACGTTGAAGCAGATTCTCGCCAACAGCGGCTTCCTCAGTCGTCCGGCGGAGCTGCTCGGTACCGGCGGTTATGGCTTGCCGCAACCCAGCGAGTGGCAACGCCTGGAATCGGAAAGCAGCCTGAGGCAAAAGCAGCTCCAGGCGCTGACCGGCGACCTGGACAAGGAAGTGAGAGCGCTGCTCGACCCGAGTCGTGCGGCGGAGATGGCTGCCAACGAAGCCAACCTGAAGCAGGTTGGCGAGCATTTGCGTAAATTGCACAAAGCAGCGGGCGGATTGGAATTGCCGTAGTAATTGCTGCCCACTGTAGGAGCGAGCCTGCTCGCGATGGACTTGAAAGCGCCGGGTTCCGTCGGGAAACACGCGTTATCGTTAACGACCATCGCGAGCAGGCTCGCTCCTACAGTTTCATCACGTCAGAGCACCCCTTCCAGAATTTCATAGACGATCCCGGTACCCACGGCGATCAGCACAATGTCGCCCCCCGCGCGGCGCCATTCGTAACCCTGGTAATACGGCAGCCGACTCAGCGCGCGGTTGTCCAGGCGTTCGCCGTAATAACCGTGCGGCAATGGCCGACCACGCTCCAGATGAATGCCTGGAGGTGGCGGCGCACCCCGTACGAAGTAGCCATGATTGTCATGAATCGTCTGGCGCACCGGACCAAAGTCCCGTGGCGGAGGGCCACCGCGATGGTTGTCCTGCGGGCCTCGATGGTCATCGCCATGGTTATCGTAATGGCCCTGTTGCTGACCGCCGCGGTCGTGATCGTCGCGCTGATCGGCGCTGGCGTGCAGCAACGGGGTGGCACTGAGCATCAGCACACCCAGGCTGGCAATCAGACGTTTCGGCATTTTCATCGGGTCTTTCCTCACGGCACACACAGCAAAAAGGGCTTCAGAACGTAGTCCTGAAGCCCTCGGTCTTGCTGTTTAGTCTGTACCGCGAGGCTCTAATTCCTCTGTATCAGGAACTTTACCTTCAGCTGACGCGGGCCTGACGCACGCCATCGGCCAATGCCGCGCAAAGACTCAACACGCCATCGACCGCTTGATCCGGCGTCGAGGCATTGGCGATGTGATCGATCAACGCCGAACCCACCACCACACCGTCGGCCAGACGTGCGATGGACGCTGCTTGCTCCGGTGTACGAATACCGAAACCGATGCTGATCGGCAGATCGGTGTGGCGGCGCAGACGGGCCACCGCTTCTTCAACGTGCTCCAGCGTCGCCGCGCCGGCACCGGTCACACCGGCCACAGACACGTAGTAAACGAAACCGGAGCTACCGTTCAAGACCGTCGGCAAACGCACATCATCGGTCGTCGGGGTAGTCAGGCGGATGAAGTCCAGACCGGCAGCCTGGGCCGGGTCGCACAGTTCGCCGTTGTGCTCGGGCGGCAGGTCGACCACGATCAGGCCATCCACGCCGGCCTCTTTGGCGTCGGCGATGAAGCGCGGTACGCCGTACATGTGGATCGGGTTGAAGTAACCCATCAGCACCAGCGGCGTATCGCTGTTGCCTTCGCGGAACTCGCGAACCATTTGCAGGGTTTTCGCCAGGTTCTGTTTGGCGCCCAAGGCGCGGATGTTGGCCAGCTGGATCGCCGGGCCGTCAGCCATTGGGTCGGTGAAAGGCATGCCCAACTCGATAACGTCGGCGCCAGCACCAGGCAAACCTTTGAGGATCGCCAGGGAAGTGTCATAGCTCGGGTCGCCGGCGGTGACGAAGGTCACCAGGGCGGCGCGGTTTTGTTCCTTGAGTTCGGCAAAACGCGTTTGCAGGCGGCTCATCAGTGTTTCTCCTGCTGGGACTGCACTTGTTGAGAGTTTTCCATGTGGTGCATCACGGTTTGCATGTCTTTGTCCCCGCGACCGGACAGGTTGACCACCATCAAGTGATCTTTCGGCAGGGTCGGTGCGCGTTTGAACACTTCGGCCAAGGCATGGGCGCTTTCCAGTGCAGGAATAATCCCTTCCAGGCGGCAGCACTTGTGGAACGCGTCGAGGGCTTCGTCGTCGGTCACCGAGGTGTATTGAACGCGACCGATGTCATGCAACCAGGCGTGTTCAGGGCCGATGCCTGGGTAGTCGAGGCCGGCGGAGATCGAGTGGGCGTCGATGATCTGGCCGTCGTCATCCTGCAGCAGGAAGGTACGGTTGCCGTGCAATACGCCCGGTACGCCGCCATTCAGGCTGGCCGCGTGCTTGCCGGTCTCGATGCCGTAACCGGCCGCTTCGACACCAATGATTTCGACGCTCTTGTCGTCGAGGAACGGGTGGAACAGGCCCATGGCGTTGGAGCCACCGCCGATGCATGCGACCAGGCTGTCTGGCAGACGACCTTCCTGGGCTTGCAGTTGGTCACGGGTTTCCTTGCCGATGACGGCCTGGAAGTCGCGAACCATCGCAGGGTAAGGGTGCGGACCGGCCACGGTGCCGATCAGGTAGAAAGTGCTGTCGACGTTGGTCACCCAGTCACGCAGCGCTTCGTTCATCGCGTCTTTCAGGGTGCCGGTGCCGGCCACGACCGGGATCACCTCGGCGCCCAGCAGTTTCATGCGGAACACGTTCGCTTGCTGACGTTCAATGTCGGTGGTGCCCATGTAGATCACGCAGTCGAGGCCAAAACGCGCCGCCACGGTAGCCGTCGCCACGCCGTGCATGCCGGCGCCGGTCTCGGCGATGATGCGTTTCTTGCCCATGCGCCGCGCCAGCAGGATCTGGCCGATGCAGTTGTTGATCTTGTGCGCGCCGGTGTGGTTCAGCTCTTCACGCTTGAGATAAATCTTCGCGCCGCCGCAGAACTCGGTCAGGCGTTCAGCGAAATAGAGTGGGCTTGGACGTCCGACATAGTCGCGCTGGAAGTAGGCCAATTCTTCTTTGAATGCCGGATCTTCCTTGGCCGCTTCGTACTCGCGGGCCAGATCTAGGATCAACGGCATCAGGGTTTCGGCGACGTAGCGGCCGCCGAACGAGCCAAACAGGCCGTTGGCGTCGGGGCCGTTGCGCAGATTAGTCTGGGTCATGGGTCGCTCCGGTTGAATGGGTGAGATGAAGCTTTTGAAAAGAGAGTGGGCTTAACTCTACCCCTGACGCCTCAGGCTGAAAACCGATAAGATCGCCGCAACCTGTCAGGAAAACTCACAGATCCCATGAGCCACGACCTTCCCCCGCTGAACGCGCTTCGCGCCTTCGAAGCCACTGCCCGCCTGAACAGCGTCAGCCAGGCCGCCGAACAGCTGCACGTCACCCATGGTGCAGTCAGCCGGCAATTGAAAGTGCTCGAAGAGCATCTCGGGGTGAGTCTGTTCATCAAGGATGGTCGCGGCCTTAAACTCACAGATGCCGGCGTGCGATTGCGCGATGCCAGCGCTGAAGCCTTTGAGCGCTTGCGCACGGTCTGCGCCGAGTTGACCCAAAGCACCGCCGACGCGCCGTTCGTGCTCGGCTGTTCGGGCAGTCTGCTGGCGCGCTGGTTTATTCCGCGTTTGGGGCGGTTGAATGCTGACCTACCGGACCTGCGCTTGCACTTGTCCGCCGGAGAAGGCGATCTCGATCCCCGTCGTCCGGGGCTGGACGCTTTGCTAGTGTTCGCCGAGCCGCCATGGCCTGCGGACATGCAGGTTTACGAATTGGCCAGCGAACGCATCGGCCCGGTCATGAGTCCACGCTTTGCCGATTACGAACTGCTTCAACAGGCGCCAGCAAGCGCGCTGTTGAAGCAGCCGTTGCTGCACACCACTTCCCGTCCGCAGGCCTGGCCAAGCTGGGCGCAGCAAAGCGGCCTCGACGCCAAAGCGTTGAAGTACGGGCAGGGCTTCGAGCATTTGTATTATTTGCTGGAGGCGGCAGTGGCTGGTCTCGGTGTCGCGATTGCCCCTGAACCTTTAGTCGCCGAGGACTTGAAGGCAGGGCGCCTGGTTGCGCCGTGGGGTTTCAGCGAAACCCCGGCGCAACTGGCGTTGTGGCTACCCAAGCGCGCCGCGGACGGGCGCGCTCGGCAACTGGCGCAGTGGCTCAAAAACGAACTGCGCCAAACAGATTAGTCACCGCGTTTGCACAGCAAGTAAGCCGCAAGCAGACCCAACGCACCCACCGCGACACCGGCTGTAGTCCAAGGGTGTTCCTGGGCGTAGTCCCGAGTGGCGATCCCGGTTTCACGGGTTTTGACTTTGACTTCTTCGTACGCATCGCTGAGCAAATGTCGCGAATGCTTGAGGGCGCTCTCGGCATTGGCTTTCAGCGCCTTGAGGGTTTTACGCGACTCGTCCGAGGCGTCGTCCTTCAGGTTCTCCAAAGACTTCAACAGACTCTCGATCTCGGCTTCCATGCTTTGCAATGAGGCTTTACGTAAAGAGGTATTGGCCATGGTGGCTCTCCTGCATTGATGATGAGTGGCGTGTGTTGGTTGGGACTTCAGAGGTTCAAGAAAGTGCAGTAAATCTGAACTTCTGCCTCTTGAAGGCCGGCAGAAGTAATACGAAAAATCACTGCTAGGCTGTATTTCACACCCTGAGGAGAACGCCCATGACTGACCATCACACTTACAAGAAAGTCGAACTTGTCGGCTCATCCACCAGCAGCATTGAAGACGCCATCAACAACGCGCTGGCCGAAGCCAGTAAAAGTCTCAAGTACATGGAATGGTTCGAAGTGACCGAAACCCGCGGGCACATCAAGGACGGCAAGGCAGCGCACTTCCAGGTGACGCTCAAGGTCGGGTTCCGGATTGCCAGCAGCTAAGATTGAGCTAGTCTTCTGAACTTGCGCGCTGGCCGAGTGCCATAGGGAATGGCAAAGCGCTACATGAGTGCATCCGGCTGATGGCTGGATGCTCCCTTTGATCCGACCAGGGAATGCGACCGATGAAGAAGTTTATGTTGGCGGTAGGTTTGTTGAGCCTTGCGGGCGCGGCGTTTGCTGACGGCAAGGCATGCGAAGAGCTGAAAGCCGAAATTGCAGCGAAGCTGGATGCCAAAGGCGTTTCTGGCTACTCACTGGAAATCGTTGATAAGGGTACCGCTGCTGGCGGAAAAATCGTCGGCACCTGTGAGAAAGGCACCAAGGAAATCGTCTACAAACGCTAGGCCGATTCCATCGTTAAACGAAAAAGCCGACGCAATGGCGTCGGCTTTTTTATGCGCGCTGTTTAAGCGTCAGCCCTTCATGACTTGCGCCAGCAGCTCATAGGAATGCACGCGATCGGCATGTTCATACAGGTCGCAGGTAAAAATCAGCTCGTCTGCCTGGGTCTGCTCGATCAATACGTCCAGCTTGGCGCGGATTTTCTGCGGGCTGCCCACCATCGCCAGTCCCAGGAAATCATGCACCGCTTCTTTCTCATGGGGCAGCCACAGGCCATCCATGGTTTTCACCGGTGGACGCTGGACCAGGCTTTGACCACGCATCAACGCGAGGATGCGCTGGTAAACCGATGTTGCCAGATACTCGGCCTGCTCGTCGGTGTCAGCCGCTACCAGCGGAACGCCAAGCATCACGTAGGGCTTGTCCAATACCGCTGAAGGCTTGAAGTGATTGCGATAGACGCGAATCGCCTCATGCATGAAGCGCGGTGCGAAATGGGAAGCGAACGCGTAGGGCAAACCGCGCTCACCTGCCAGTTGTGCACTGAACAGGCTCGACCCCAACAACCAGACCGGAACGTTGGTGCCTGTGCCCGGCATGGCGATGATTCGCTGGTCTGGCGTGCGTGGACCGAGGTAGCGCACCAGCTCCGCCACATCTTCAGGGAAATCATCGGCACTGCCGGAACGCTCGCGACGCAAGGCGCGTGCAGTCATCTGATCGGAACCGGGGGCGCGGCCCAGGCCCAGGTCGATCCGGCCCGGATACAGGCTTTCGAGGGTGCCGAACTGCTCGGCGATCACCAATGGCGCGTGGTTGGGCAACATCACGCCACCTGAACCGACCCGAATGGTCGACGTGCCGCCGGCCAGATAGCCCAGCAACACCGAGGTCGCGGAGCTGGCGATGCCGTCCATGTTGTGGTGCTCGGCCACCCAGAAGCGGTTGTAGCCAAATTTTTCAACGTGCTGCGCCAGGTCCAGGGAGTTGCGCAGCGACTGGGCCGCACTGCCGTTCTCGCGCACGGGCACCAGATCAAGGGTCGAGAATTTGATATCGGACAGTCGTTTCATAAACCTGCTTCTCCAGTTGAGGTCGCAGGTTTTTTCTTGCAAACGAAAACCTGCCGAATCCATAAGCGTGCTTCATGCAATGAGGGCATATACCCGAGTTTCAATAGCCGAGACAAAAAAACCTACGAAAACGGTAGGATTAATGAATTCAGGTGAACTTTGCACCGCCGTCTATCCTCAGAACCCTGGCAACCGAAAACCACGAAGGCGCGACGCTTCGCGCCGGATCTTGAGGAGGCAGACATGGCTATTACCAAGAAAGCATCGGCGCATTGGGAAGGCGACCTGAAAACCGGCATCGGCTCGATTTCCACCGAAACCGGTGTTCTCAGAGAAGCCCCCTACGGCTTCAAGGCACGTTTCGAAGGCGGTAAAGGCACCAATCCGGAAGAGCTGATCGGCGCGGCCCACGCCGGTTGTTTCTCCATGGCTTTTTCAATGATTCTCGGCGACGCCGGTCTCAAGGCTGACAGCATCGATACGAATGCCGAGGTCACGCTGGACCAGGTCGACGGAGGGTTTGCGATCACTGCGGTGAAGTTGATCCTGAAGGCGAAAATCCCTGGGGCGACCCAGGCGCAGTTCGAGGAACTGAGCAATAAAGCCAAAGAAGGCTGCCCGGTGTCCAAAGTGCTGAATGCGAAAATCAGCCTGGATGCGACGCTGCTCTAGACCCGTCTTATCGGGCAAAAAAAATCGCAGCCTTCGACAGGCTGCGATTTTTTTGCGCTGAAACAAAACCCGGCTGGCGTCCCTGTGGTCGAATAAATGACAGCAGTGAAAACGCATCAACCTGCGTGCTGCCTCAAAGGAGCTTCAACCATGAAACGTTTTGCCCTGGCGATTATCTGCAGTGTGCTGGCCACTTCGGCACTCGCTGCGCCCAAGGATTGCGAAGAACTCAAGAATGAGATCGAAGTGAAGATTCAGGCGAATGCCGTGCCCTCCTACACGCTGGAAATCGTGTCGAAGGAAGAGGCCGCCCAGCATGACGCCGCGATGGTCGTCGGCACTTGCGACAACGGCGCCAAAGCCATCATTTACCAGAAGAACGACAGTTGATCCGCCTCACATGAGGCAATAGGACTCTCGGTCTTCAGCGACGATTTCCCGCTTGGCGTTGTACAAACGAGCGCCGGGAGTGAACGCTATCGAACGGCCTTCCAGCACATAACGCTGGCCTGCTTCGAAATGATCGTAGTTGATGGTCAGGTAGCACAACCGTTCCGTGGGACCGCTCATCACACCAAAGCCCCCGCCACCGGGCACTTCAAAGTCGAATCGAACGACCAGCTCATGGCTGCCGGGCGTCACCTGGAAGAAACGCCCATCGCGCAGTCGCTGCTTGTCCAGTCGTTCCGCCATCAGCAACTTATCGTTCGGGAATGGCGTAGAAAACTCGACCCAGGCCATCTGTGGATCGACCGCCGGTAACGGGCTCTGGCAACCGGCAAAGGCGCTTGCCGCGAGCAATAGCAATAACCTGCGCATGATGAATGTCCCGATGTTTGGTCATTCAGCATAACGCCGATCAGGTCCGTTGACAGCCTGCCGGAGAGCCTTGGCCTATCACTTTTCGCTGTTGGTCATAGAGCTTGGCCCACGGCCGAAAACCGATATTCCCTGCTTGCAGCTGATATTTCTCACCCGCGTTGAAATTGTTGAATTTCACATTCAGTTGGCAATCGCGCCATAGCGGCTCGGCGTCCGGCCCGATGTTGCTCGGATCGACCGGGAACAGATAACGCACCGTCAATTCATGACTGCCGGGCTGGACCTCGAAGTAGCGCTTGTCGGTGGAGGCCTTGTCATCGACTTCCAGCGCTTGCAATGCGGTGTCTTCCTGCGGTGTATCGAGATCGATCCACGCTTGAGACGGATCATGGTGGGGTAATCCGAATCCTGCACAGCCTGTCAGCAACAACAGGCCTCCCGTCAGCATCATCTTGCGCATAGCGGAGCTCCAGTCAGGCGGGATAGTCTTGCGGGAAGACTCTCCAGGGATGATTTTATTTTGATCAGGCCGCTTCCAAGCCTTGGGTTACTTGATCGCGTTTTGCGTGTTTTGTTTCCGGGTGTGTTGTTTTTGTTGCTCAACGGTTGCGCCAGCGTCAGCTATTACGGCCAATTGGCCAGTGGCCAGCTGCAATTGCTGCGGGCTCGAGAGCCAGTTTCCGACGTGATTGCCGACCCCACCCGCGATCAAAAGCTGCGTGCGCATCTGGCCCAGTCGCAAAAGGCCCGGGCGTTTGCCAGCCAGCAGCTGCATCTGCCGGATAACCAGAGCTACCGTTTGTACGCCGACATTGGCCGACCGTTCGTAGTCTGGAACGTGTTCGCCACGCCGGAATTTTCCCTGACGCCGCAAAACCACTGCTTTCCCGTCGCCGGTTGCGTCGCCTACCGCGGCTATTACAACCAGAGCGCGGCCCGTGGTGAGGCGGCGTTGCTGCGACTGCAAGGTATGGACGTGTCGATCGGCGGCGTCGAGGCCTATTCGACGCTCGGCTGGTTCAACGATCCGATTATCAGTTCGATGATGGGTTGGGGCGATGAACGGTTGGCAACGTTGATCTTCCATGAACTGGCGCATCAGCGCTTTTATGTGAAGGACGACACGGAGTTCAACGAGTCTTTCGCCACGTTCGTTGAACAGGAAGGCACTCGACAGTGGCGCGCCCATCGCGGGTTGGCGCCGGACAACGGCGCCCAGGCGCAGCGACGGGATCAGTTCATTCAGTTGGTTCTGGATACGCGCTCGCGACTGGAAAAACTCTACGCCCTGCCGCTGCCAACCGAGCAGATGAGGCAACGCAAAGCCGCTGAGTTCGAGCGCCTACGAGCCGAATACCGGCAGATACGCGACAGCCAATGGGCTGGAGATAAACGCTATGACGCGTGGATCAACGCGCCGATGAACAATGCGCGGTTGTTGCCGTTTGGTTTGTACGATCAGTGGGTGCCGGCGTTTGCGGCGTTGTTCCGGCAAGCGGGTGGGGATTGGGTGAAGTTTTATGCGGCGGTGGAGAAGCTTGGTGCTTTGGAGGTTACTGAGCGCAAGGCGGCATTGAAGGCTTTGGCGGAATCGAAAATTTCCGGTGATTGAACGGCCCCCTTCGCGGGCAAGCCTCGCTCCTACAGGACTGATGAACATCCGTAGGAGCGAGGCTTGCCCGCGAAGGCGCCCTTAAGGTCACAACCAGATTGCATCCCACAGAGGATAATTCCCTACCTTCTCAACCAAACCCGCACGCAACGGGTTAGCGACGATGTAGCGAGCAACCGCCTGCAAGTCCTCTTCCTTTCGAATGGCGCGATCATGATAGCCGTGTTGCCAAACCGGACCTTGACGGCCAACTGAACGATTAAGCGTCACTGCAATGCGTGATTTGGTCCGAGCCATCAACTTGGGTAGCTGAGTATTTTTTAGCTCGATCAACCAATGGAAATGATCGGGCATGACGACCCAGGCTAGCGACGTCGCAAACTCTTCTCGCTCTGCCGTTCGAAAAGCATCAACCACCAAACGCCCATTGTAGAAGTCGCGGAACAACGGTTCTCGATTCAAAAGCACCGCTGTCAGTAGGTAAATCTGCCCGGACTCCGAATATCGTCCTGTGCGCAATCGGTGAGCGTGTTTTAACTCCGGCAATGATGATCCTCCTTGATCGTGGCCCGCCTCTTCAGGCTAGAACGACAAGAAGGGTTTTGAGTGAGAACAGTTGATCAGGATGTGTATCGGCGGACGCCTTCGCGGGCAAGCCTCGCTCCTACAGGACTGATGAAGATCCGTAGGAGCGAGGCTTGCCCGCGAAGGCGTACTTGCTAGCGCTGCAAAAACGCCTGATGCATCTCATCCAGCGTTTCAAAATGATAAGTCGGTGCTTCCGCACTCAATTCCTCGCGGCTGCCGAAACCATACCCAACCGCCGCCGCATCCAGCCCATTGCTGCGCGCGCCGATCAGGTCGTGTTTGCGGTCGCCGATCATCAAGGTGTTGGCCGGGTCCAGGCCTTCTTCCGCCATCAGGTGGGCGATCAACTCGACTTTGTTGGTCCGCGTGCCATCCAGCTCGCTGCCGTAAATCACCTTGAAGTGTTTGGCGAAGTCGAAGTGCCGAGCGATTTCCCGGGCGAAGATCCACGGCTTGGAGGTCGCGATGTACAGCTGACGCCCTTGCCCGCCGAGGGTTTCGAGCAGCGGCGTGACGCCATCGAACACGCGGTTTTCGTACAGGCCGGTGACCTTGAAGCGCTCGCGATAGAAATTCACCGCCTCCCACGCCTTGGGCTCGTCGAAGTCGTAGAACTGCATGAACGCCTGCAACAGCGGCGGGCCGATGAAGTGTTCAAGCTTGGTCAAGTCGGGTTCTTCGATACCGAGTTTGCTCAGGGCGAACTGGATCGAACGGGTGATGCCCTCGCGCGGGTCGGTCAGGGTGCCATCGAGGTCGAACAACACGGTTTGGTAATGCATGTTGAATCCTGAATAAGGGCGCGGGGTCAGAGCTGATCGTAGCCTTCGGCCAGATGCAGGTCCTTGAGCTTCACGTAATTCGCCGCGCTGTAGGTGAAAAAGGCTTTTTCCTTGTCCGTCAGCGGGCGGACCTGTTTCACCGGACTCCCCACATACAGAAAACCACTGTCCAGGCGTTTGCCCGGTGGCACCAGGCTACCGGCGCCGATGATCACATCATCCGCAACCACCGCACCGTCCATGACGATGCTGCCCATGCCGATCAACACCCGGCTACCCACGCTGCACCCATGGAGCATGACTTTGTGCGCGATGGTCACGTCGTCGCCGATCAGCAACGGAAAGCCATCGGGGTTGAACGGCCCGGCGTGGGTGATGTGCAGCACACAGCCGTCCTGCACGCTGGTGCGCGCACCGATGCGGATGCGGTGCATGTCGCCGCGGATCACCGTCAGCGGCCAAACGGAGCTGTCATCGCCGATTTCGACGTCGCCGATCACCACCGCCGAACTGTCGACAAAAGCGCCTTTGCCCAGCAGCGGCGTGTGGTTCTGATACTTGCGAAGGGTCACGATAGGGTTTCTCTCTGTTGCCGATAGCTGCGGTGAGCGTCGATTGTAATTAAGATGGCCGCATGTTTCTTCCAGCCAAGGTGCCAAACGTGAGCGTGAACAACCCTCTTTTGCAGTCCTACGACCTGCCGCCGTTCTCGGCGATCCGGGCCGAACACGTGCAACCGGCCATTGAACAGATCCTGGCTGACAACCGCGCCGCGATTATCGAGATCCTCAAAACCCAGGGCAAACAACCAACCTGGGCCGGCCTGGTGCTGGCGATGGACGAACTCAACGATCGCCTCGGCGCTGCCTGGAGCCCGGTCAGCCACCTGAACGCCGTGTGCAACAGCCCCGAATTGCGCGAAGCCTACGAATCCTGCCTGCCAGCGCTCAGCGCCTACTCCACCGAGCTGGGCCAGAACCGCGAACTGTTCGAGGCCTTCGAAGCCTTGGCCAACAGCCCGGAAGCCGCCGGTTTCGACGTCGCGCAGAAAACTATCCTGGAACACTCCCTGCGTGACTTCCGCCTGTCGGGTATCGACCTGCCAGAAGCCGAGCAGAAGCGTTACGCCGAAGTACAAAGCAAGCTCTCCGAACTGGGCAGCCGCTTCTCCAACCAACTGCTCGACGCGACTCAAGCCTGGACCAAGCACGTTACCGACGAAGCCGCCCTCGCCGGCCTGACCGATTCGGCCAAGGCACAAATGGCTGCGGCTGCGCAGGCCAAGGATCTGGAAGGCTTCCTGATCACCCTGGAATTCCCGAGCTACTACGCGGTGATGACCTACGCCCAGGACCGTGCCCTGCGCGAAGAAGTCTACGCCGCCTACTGCACCCGTGCGTCGGACCAAGGCCCGAATGCCGGCCAGAACGATAACGGGCCGGTGATGGAAGAAATCCTCGACCTGCGTCAGGAGCTGGCAAAACTGCTGGGTTTCGCCAGTTTCTCGGAGCTGAGCCTGGCCACCAAGATGGCCGAATCCAGCGATCAGGTGCTCAGCTTCCTCCGCGATCTGGCCAAGCGCAGCAAGCCGTTCGCCGCTCAGGACCTGGACCAGCTCAAGGCTTACGCCGCCGAACAAGGCTGCCCGGACCTGCAAAGCTGGGACAGCGGTTTCTACGGTGAAAAACTCCGCGAACAACGTTACAGCGTTGCCCAGGAAGCCCTGCGCGCTTACTTCCCGATCGACAAAGTGCTGGGCGGTCTGTTCGCCATCGTTCAACGTCTGTACGGCATCGAGATCGCCGAACAGAAAGGCTTCGACACCTGGCACCCGGACGTTCGCCTGTTCGAGATCAAGGAAAACGGCCAGCACGTCGGCCGCTTCTTCTTCGACCTCTACGCCCGCGCCAACAAGCGCGGCGGTGCATGGATGGACGGCGCCCGCGACCGTCGTCGCACGGCTGAGGGCGTGCTGCAAAGCCCGGTGGCCAACCTGGTGTGCAACTTCACCCCGGCCGACAGCGGCAAACCGGCGCTGCTGACCCACGACGAAGTGACCACCCTGTTCCACGAGTTCGGTCACGGCCTGCATCACCTGCTGACCCGCGTCGAACACGCCGGCGTATCCGGCATCAACGGCGTGGCGTGGGACGCGGTCGAGTTGCCAAGCCAGTTCATGGAAAACTGGTGCTGGGAGCCGGAAGGCCTGGCGCTGATTTCCGGTCACTACGAAACCGGTGAGCCGCTGCCGCAGGACCTGCTGGGCAAAATGCTCGCCGCGAAGAACTTCCAGTCCGGCCTGATGATGGTGCGTCAGCTCGAGTTCTCGCTGTTCGACTTCGAACTGCACGCCACCCACGGCGATGGCCGTAGCGTGCTGCAAGTGCTCGAAGGCATACGCGACGAGGTCTCGGTCATGCGCCCGCCGGCTTACAACCGCTTCCCGAACAGCTTTGCGCACATTTTCGCTGGCGGTTATGCGGCGGGTTACTACAGCTACAAATGGGCTGAAGTACTCTCGGCAGACGCCTTCTCGAAATTCGAAGAGGACGGCGTGCTCAACGCCGAAACCGGTCGCGCCTTCCGCGAAGCGATCCTCGCGCGCGGTGGTTCGCAGGAGCCGATGGTGCTGTTCGTCGACTTCCGTGGCCGTGCCCCGTCGATTGACGCACTCTTGCGCCACAGCGGCCTGAGTGAGGACGCAGCAGCATGAGCGAGGGACCTGTGAAGACGAAAAAACGCTTTATCGCCGGGGCGGTCTGCCCGGCCTGCAGCGAGCCGGACAAATTGATGATGTGGAGCGAAGACGATGTCCCGCATCGCGAGTGCGTGGGCTGCGGTTATTCCGACACGTTGAATGAACAGGGCCTGTCCGTGCCCAAGGAACTGGGCACACGGGTCAACACATCGGCGCTGAAGGCGCCGGACGCCAAGGTTCAGGCCGTGCAGTTTTTCCCGAACCCGAAGCTGAAGAAAAAGCCTGACGAACACTGAGTGCAGCAATGACCTCCCGCAGCGCAATGCTGTGGGAGGTGCTGTTACTCGACGTGGGCCGACTTGAACCAGCTCTTCATCGAGCAGGCCGCGAACGGGCTTGTACTGCATTCCCCATTGGCCAGCGCCGTGCGCAGCTTCTCGGCATCCGCCTGCATCATGTAACGAATACCGTCCTTGAAGTGGGTGCTGTCGCCAAAGCCACCTTGAGTCATCTCGTTCAGGGCGTCTTCCTTGCTCCAGCCTTGCACCACCACCCGGTACATGGCGGCCATCAGGCCGGTCCGGTCCGAACCATGTTTGCAGTGCATCAACACCGGGCCCTTGGCTTCGGCGGCCTGAATGGTGCGAAGGGCCTTGAGCACATCCGCGTCATCCACGTGGTTGGTGCGATAGGGCAACTGCACCTGGTCTATACCGGGCGTGGCCAGCCAGCTTGAATCCGACTCGGGCAGGAAGTTGATCACGGTGGCGACCTTGAGTTTTTCCAGCAACGGGACGGCTCCGCGGTCAGGCAATGCACTGCGGTAGAGCGTTGGAGACATCTGGAAGAGGTTGTACTGCACCTCGACCGATTGAGCCCACTCCGCAGGACGGGGTGCGACCGCATCGTCAGCGTGGGCGAGCGTCAGATTGAGGAATGCGACCAGCGACAGACACATCGCAGGGATAAGACGTAGGGACATGCTCGGCGACCGTATGCAAAGAGGCGGGATGACGACGCCAGATTGAGCCCTGATCAGTCAAAGACCTGTGAGCCGTCTGTCAAAGAATCGTGAATCATCCATTTATATACGATTGATCAACCATGGACGACGGTAGTTTCATGCCCCATTGCAACTAAGCCTGTATGAATCTCACACAGGCTTAGTTAAATAACAGGCTTAAGGATTGACGATACTGGAATACGCTTTCGCCAAGGCCAACAGTTTCTCCTTGTCATCACTGTCGATATCGCCGTCACCGTCCACATCGCTATTGACTGCTTTGATAGTGAAGGACCGGCCACCATCACTGGAGACCGCCGTCACGTAGGCGGAGTCCACCAGGGCCTCGGTCGACAGCTCATTCACGGCGTCCCACCCCAGCTCCTTGCGAGCCAGTTGCATCGATACCTGCGCTTCCCGCGGGTTGGCAATACTCGGCGCCAGCAATTGTAAAAAGATACCGCGCTGATTAAATAACGACATTTATTAATTCCATTTAACAAGTAAATACACGGAACTTCGTGCGAAGCGAATACTACTTATCAAGTTAGCGTCGGGGCTATTGGATATTTGTTTCCCGGCGTTGCGCCAAGTTGTACTTGTCAATCAATTCCACAATAAATGGTCATCCTGCTTTGCCGGAGCGCCAAACGGCACTGGCTGGGTCGCTCAACCTTCGATACTGTATGCACATACAGCTACGAGTATTGTCCGATGAGCACTCCCTTGCCACCCCGCGGTCGCGGTACCGCCACCAACCCGCACAACCGCTTCGCGCCAAACCGCTCGGTGGCGGAGGACGATGGCTGGTATCAGGAGGCGCCGATGACCCAGGGCACCGAGGTGCGCATCGAGACCGCTAAAACCATCATCACCCGCAACAACTCGCCAGACCTGCCCTTCGATCGCTCGATCAATCCGTATCGCGGTTGCGAGCATGGCTGCATTTATTGCTACGCACGGCCCAGCCACGCCTATTGGGACATGTCGCCGGGGCTGGATTTCGAAACCCGATTGATCGCCAAGACCAACGCCGCCGATGTGCTGGAAGAACAGCTGTCCAAACGCGGCTATCAATGCGCGCCGATCAACCTGGGCTCCAACACGGATCCTTATCAACCGATCGAACGCGAACACAAAATCACCCGCAAAACCCTGGAGGTGCTGCTGCGTTACCGTCACCCGGTGACCATCATCACCAAAGGCTCGCTGATTCTTCGCGACCTGGACCTGCTGGCCGAACTTGCCGAGCAAAGGCTGGTGGCGGTGATGATCAGCCTCACCACGCTGGACGATGAACTCAAACGCATCCTCGAACCACGTGCCGCAGCGCCCAAGGCCCGTCTCCGGGCGATCCGGGTGATGCGTGAAGCCGGGATTCCGGTGGGGGTGCTGTGTTCGCCGATGATTCCGATGATCAACGACAGCGAGCTCGAAAGCCTGTTGACCGAGGCACAGGCGGCCGGCGCGCAAAGTGCGGCCTACATGATGCTGCGCCTGCCATTGGAGGTGGCGCCGCTGTTCGAAGAATGGCTGGCGGCCCACTATCCTCAGCGGGCGGCCCATGTGTTGAGCCTGATCCGCCAGAGCCGCGGTGGCGAGCTCTACGACAGTCGGTTTGGCAGCCGGATGCGGGGCGAAGGTCCATTTGCCGACCTGCTGGCGCAACGCTTTGCCAAAACCATCAAACGCCTGGGGCTCAATCAGCGGGAAGGTTTCAATCTGGATTGCGAAGCCTTCTGTCCGCCGGGTCGCCAGATGTCGCTGATTTAAGGACAATTGGCCTATGGTGAGTAATGGAAAACGTGCGGCGCATTTAGGCTGGTCACGTTTTTTGTGATCTGGAACACACGTTCTAGAGCGGTTCATTCAGTTTGAGTTAAGATTCGGCCGCTACCTTGTTCATCGAGTGACTGACGGGTCGAGATTTCCGGCCTGGATGTTTTTTATACAGCCACTGGCTTCACACCGGACAAAACGGGAAAATTCCCTGACTCCGCCAATGAGGATGAATTCATGAGTGACAAGGATAAACAGCCGTTGGCTGCGTCGGCTTCAGCCCAAACCGAGGCAGAAACCGCCGATGCAGCGTTGAAGCATATTGTTGACGGCTTTTTGCATTTTCATCATGAGATCTTTCCGCAGCAGGAAGAGCTCTTCAAAAAACTCGCCACGGCTCAACAGCCAAGGGCGATGTTCATTACCTGCGCCGACTCGCGCATCGTGCCTGAACTGATCACTCATAGTTCGCCTGGCGATCTGTTCGTGACCCGTAACGTCGGCAACGTCGTACCGCCTTACGGCCAGATGAACGGTGGCGTATCCACGGCCATCGAGTACGCGGTGCTGGCGCTGGGCGTGCAACACATCATCATCTGTGGCCACTCCGATTGTGGCGCGATGCGTGCGGTGCTCAATCCCGACAGCCTGGAAAAGATGCCCACAGTCAAAGCCTGGCTGCGGCATGCGGAAGTCGCGAAAACCATGGTGCACGACAACTGCAACTGCACCGACGAAAACGAGACCATGCACATCCTCACCGAAGAGAATGTCATCGCCCAATTGCAACACTTGCGTACCCACCCCTCGGTAGCCTCGCGCATGGCGAACGGTCATCTGTTCATCCATGGCTGGGTCTACGACATCGAGACCAGCGCCATCAAAGCTTATGACGCCGATCAGGGTCGTTTCCTGCCGCTCGATGGCAGCCATCCGATACCAGTGGCGACGCCCAAAGCGCGCTTCTAAATCTTCCTAAAAATCTGTGTGGTTTGACCCCGGCCGCTGTTTCAGCGGTCCGGCCTTGCCATGCCTGAAGAAAACTTCGGGAGAATCACCATGCGTGCAGCGCAACTCAAAGCTGTTCTGCCACGGGAGCTGCTCGCTTCAGTGGTCGTGTTTCTGGTCGCCCTGCCCTTGTGCATGGGCATCGCCATCGCCTCGGGCCTGCCACCCGCCAAAGGCCTGATCACCGGGATCGTTGGCGGCCTGGTGGTGGGCTGGCTTGCCGGTTCGCCACTGCAAGTCAGTGGCCCGGCGGCCGGGTTGGCCGTTCTGGTATTCGAACTGGTGCGCCAGCACGGCATCGCCATGCTTGGGCCGATCCTGCTACTGGCGGGTTTCCTGCAACTGGTGGCCGGGCGCTTGAAGCTGGGCTGCTGGTTTCGAGTGACGGCGCCGGCGGTGGTCTACGGCATGCTGGCCGGGATTGGCGTGTTGATCGTGTTATCACAGGTGCATGTGATGCTCGACTCGGTGCCGAAACCTTCCGGGCTGGATAACCTGGCCGCCTTCCCCGCTGCCGTGGCTCAAGCCTTGCCTTCTTTTGGATGGCAGGCCGGCTTGCTCGGGCTCGCAACGATAGCGGTGATGTGGCTGTGGGAAAAACTCCGCCCACATTCCCTGCGCTTCATTCCGGGAGCATTACTGGGCGTAGGTCTGGCGACTGTTGCCAGCCTGATGCTCGCCTTGCAGGTCAAACGGGTGGAAGTCCCGGCCAATCTGGCGGAAGCCATCGACTGGCTGAAACCCGAAGACTTGCTCAACCTGGCCGACCCGACCCTGCTGATCGCCGCTTTCGCCGTGGCCTTCATCGCCAGCGCCGAAACCCTGCTGTCGGCCGCAGCGGTAGACCGCATGCACAGCGGCCAACGCTCGGACTTTGACCGGGAACTGTCGGCTCAGGGTGTGGGCAACATGCTCTGCGGCCTGCTTGGTGCGCTGCCGATGACCGGCGTGATCGTGCGCAGTTCGGCCAACGTGCAGGCCGGCGCCACCACCCGAATGTCGACGATATTCCATGGCCTGTGGTTGCTGGCGTTCGTGTTGCTGCTGTCGAGCGTGCTGCAAAGCATTCCCGTGGCGAGCCTGGCGGGTGTGTTGGTTTACACAGGTTTCAAATTGGTGGACCTGAAAGCCTTTCGCAGCCTGGGCCGATACGGCCGGATGCCGATGTTCACTTACGCGGCGACAGCGCTGGCGATCATCTTTACCGATCTGTTGACGGGCGTGCTGATCGGTTTCGGTCTGACGCTGGCGAAACTGGCGTGGAAGGCCTCACGATTGAAAATCAGCCTGATCGATCTGCCCAAGGACGGTGAGATGGAATTACGACTGATCGGGGCGGCGACCTTTCTCAAGGTGCCGGCACTGACTCAGGTGCTGGGGACCATCCCCGCCGGCGCGACGGTGCATGTGCCGCTCAATAACCTGAGCTACATCGATCATTCGTGCCTGGAATTGCTTGAGGAGTGGGGGCGGGCCAATGCGGCCAAGGGTTCAACGCTGTTGATTGAGGCGCGGGGGTTAAAGCGCAGATTGGAAGGGCGGTTGCGAACCACCACCGGAGTAGGCTCCACCGCATAGATCACCTGTAGGAGCGAGGCTTGCCCGCGAAGGCGTCTTTGAATACGCCAAAAGCTTCGCGGGCAAGCCTCGCTCCTACAGGGAGCATTGGGATTAGGCGGCGGGTTGGTCCAGCTCAAGACCTACGCCCAGCCGACGCGACATGCATGGCCAGCGTTTCCACGCAGCGCCGGTATCCGGGCTGCTGAGCTTCGTGCGGTAGGCTTCGACCGATTCCAGCGCAAAGCTTTCATCGTCGAGCATGTTATCCACCGCGTGGTGCACCACTTCATCCAGTTGGTTGGCAAATTCCTCACCGATCAGTTGGTGAGCGATCAGGTTGGCGACAGTCATGTCCAAGGGGATCAGTGGCTGGCCAAAATGCTTGATGTACAGGTCGTTGACCTCTTCGACAAACCGATGCGCCAGATAGGCCTCGTCCAGCAGGCTGTCCAGTCCGACGTGCCCTGCCATGATTTCTGGCGGCTGAAGGAAGTATTGCTCGGCAATTTTCAGCACCGGTTTGATCTGTGACTCGATACCCGCTTCCCTGGCGACTTCATTGGCTGCATCCAGCAGATCAGGAACTTCATCGATATAGGCGGCTACAAAACGCGTCAGCACGCCATTGGCATCCGCCTCCGGCAGTTGGATCGATGGGTGTAGATGAGGCAGTTTGCTTTCCAGCTGACGTGTCAGAAGGCCGGTCTCGGCTTCATGTTGTTGGGCTTTTTGGATCTGCTCGCGCAATGCGGCGGTGTTCATGAAAACTCCAGGAAACAAAGGCAATGAAATAGGGAAGACATAACTTAGCTGGCATCCAAAATCTGCTAAGACGCATTTGTCATAAATATTTCATCCTTGAGACGTCAAAGTTATATCGATGTGCCACCACTCCTCTGCATCCTTCTCCATTCGTGACCTAGAACGCAAGTCCCAGCTGTTTCAGATGATTTACGCCCTCACATTGCGAGGTAGCAGTCGCTGTCTATACTCGGGTTGGAATGGAGTTAGCTGATGACGTCCGACTGCACACGCAGCAAGACCCGGCGATTCAAGTTCGTAGTCTGAAAATGCCGCTCCCTTGCCGCAGGTGAAAGCCGGCGGGATAACAAGAACGATAAGGGGAACCCGCAATGATGCGACATCCACACGTCTGGATGGGCCTCCTGTTGTGGTCGATTTTCAGTCAGGCACAAGCGGCCTGGACTGTGAATATGGCGCCGGGAGCGACTGAAATCAGTCACGCAGTATTTGACCTGCACATGACCATTTTCTGGATCTGTGTAGTGATCGGCATCATCGTCTTCGGCGCCATGTTCTGGTCGATGATCCTCCACCGCCGCTCGACCGGGCAGGTGGCCGCCAAGTTTCATGAAAGCACTACCGTCGAAATCCTCTGGACCATCGTGCCCTTCATCATTTTGGTGGCCATGGCGGTACCGGCGACAGCGACCCTGATCAAGATGTACGACGCCAGTGAGCCGGATATCGATATCCAGGTCACCGGCTATCAGTGGAAGTGGCACTACAAATACCTGGGCCAGGACGTCGAGTTCTTCAGCAACCTGGCCACTCCCGCCGACCAGATCCACAACAAGGAAGCCAAGGGCGAGCACTACTTGCTCGAGGTCGACAAGCCGCTGGTGCTGCCGATCGGCGCCAAGGTGCGCTTCCTGGTGACCTCTGCCGACGTCATCCACTCCTGGTGGGTGCCGGCCTTCGCGGTCAAGCGCGATGCGATCCCCGGGTTCGTCAACGAAGCCTGGACCCGCGTCGACAAGCCCGGCCTCTATCGTGGCCAATGCGCCGAGTTGTGCGGCAAGGACCACGGCTTCATGCCGATCGTGGTCGAGGTCAAGGAAAAGGCCGATTACGAAAAATGGCTGGGCGAGCGCAAGGCCGAGGCTGCGCAACTCAAAGAACTGACCAGCAAGGAATGGACCCTCGACGAGCTCAAGGAGCGCGGCGACAAGGTCTATCACACCACTTGCGTGGCCTGTCACCAGGCCGAAGGCCAGGGCCTGCCGCCGATGTTCCCGGCGCTCAAGGGCTCGAAAATCGCCACCGGACCGATCAAGGATCACTTGGGCATTGTCTTCCACGGCAAGCCTGGCACCGCCATGGCGGCGTTCGGCAAGCAGCTGTCGGAAGTCGATATCGCAGCGGTCGTGACCTACGAACGTAACGCCTGGGGCAATAACAAGGGCGACATGGTCACGCCTAAAGAAGTGCTGGAGCTGAAACAGGCGGAAAGCAAATGACCCGGTCTATTGCGTACACCAGCAACCGGTCGGGGCTCTGCGCCCCGGCCCGCCCAGCCTCTCTGTTTGCAGGAGACATGAAATGACGGCTGTCATCGATGACCCTGTCCATACCCATACCGAGCACGCCCATGGCCCTGCCAAAGGCCTGATGCGCTGGGTGCTGACCACCAACCACAAGGATATCGGCACGCTGTACCTGTGGTTTGCGTTCTCCATGTTCCTCTTGGGCGGTTCGTTCGCGATGGTGATTCGCGCCGAACTGTTCCAGCCGGGGTTGCAGATCGTCCAGCCGGAGTTCTTCAACCAGATGACCACCATGCACGGTCTGGTGATGGTCTTCGGTGCGGTGATGCCGGCCTTCGTCGGCCTCGCCAACTGGATGGTCCCGCTGATGATCGGCGCGCCAGACATGGCGCTGCCGCGGATGAACAACTTCAGCTTCTGGCTGCTGCCGGCGGCGTTCCTGCTGTTGGTGTCGACCCTGTTCACCCCCGGTGGCGGGCCGAACTTCGGCTGGACGTTCTACGCGCCGCTATCCACGACCTATGCGCCGGAAAGCGTGACGTTCTTCATCTTCGCCATCCACTTGATGGGGATCAGTTCGATCATGGGCGCGATCAACGTGATCGCCACCATCCTCAACTTGCGCGCCCCCGGCATGACGTTGATGAAAATGCCGCTGTTCGTCTGGACCTGGCTGATCACCGCGTTCCTGCTGATCGCGGTGATGCCGGTACTGGCCGGTTGCGTGACGATGATGCTGATGGACATCCACTTCGGCACCAGCTTCTTCAGTGCTGCCGGTGGCGGTGATCCGGTGTTGTTCCAGCATGTGTTCTGGTTCTTCGGTCACCCGGAGGTGTACATCATGATCCTGCCGGCCTTCGGTGCCGTCAGCTCGATCATCCCGGCATTTTCGCGCAAGCCGCTGTTCGGCTACACCTCGATGGTCTATGCCACGGCATCTATTGCGTTCCTGTCCTTTATCGTCTGGGCACACCACATGTTCGTGGTGGGCATTCCGCTGGTGGGCGAGCTGTTCTTCATGTACGCCACGCTGCTGATCGCCGTGCCGACGGGGGTGAAGGTGTTCAACTGGGCCAGCACCATGTGGCAAGGCTCGCTGACCTTCGAGACACCGATGCTGTTTGCCGTGGCGTTCGTGATCCTGTTCTCCATCGGCGGCTTCTCCGGGTTGATGCTGGCCATCGCCCCGGCGGACTTCCAGTACCAGGACACCTACTTCGTGGTCGCGCATTTCCACTACGTGCTGGTGCCGGGGGCGATCTTCGGGATCTTCGCGTCGGCCTACTACTGGATGCCGAAATGGACCGGCCACATGTACGACGAAACCCTCGGCAAGCTGCACTTCTGGCTGTCGTTCATCGGCATGAACATGGCCTTCTTCCCGATGCACTTCGTGGGGCTGGCAGGCATGCCGCGGCGGATTCCGGACTACAACCTGCAATTCGCTGACTTCAACATGGTGTCGTCGATCGGTGCGTTCATGTTCGGCGCCACGCAGATCTTCTTCCTGTTCATCGTGATCAAGACCATCCGTGGCGGCCCGCCAGCACCGGCCAAACCGTGGGATGGCGCGGAAGGCCTGGAGTGGAGCATCCCGTCACCGGCGCCGTATCACACGTTCACCACGCCGCCGGAAGTGAAATGAAACACCTCGCTCCTGTAGGAGCCGGCTTGCTGGCGATGAACGATTACGCGGTGCGCCTGACGCACCGCGGTGTTTGCATCGCCAGCAAGCCGGCTCCTACAGGGTTCGGTGTTGAGGGTTTGAATCATGGCTGATTCTGTTTCGATGAAAAAACTGGTCACCCGCCTGTTGCTGGTGGTGGTGGCGATGTTTGTCTTCGGCTTTGCCCTGGTGCCGATCTACGACGTGATGTGCAAGGCGTTCGGCATCAACGGCAAGACCGCCGGGCAATACGAAGGCGAACAAACCGTCGATACCTCGCGGCAAGTCCGCGTGCAGTTTCTGTCGACCAACTCTGCTGACATGTCCTGGGATTTCTACCCCAAGAGCGATGAGTTGACGGCCAACCCAGGGGCAGTCAACGAGATGATCTTCATCGCCCACAACCCGACCGACCGGCCGATGAGCGCGCAAGCGGTGCCGAGCATCGCGCCGAGCAACGCGGCGGCGTATTTCCACAAAACCGAATGTTTCTGCTTTACCCAGCAAGTGCTGCAGCCCGGTCAACGGATCGAGATGCCGGTACGTTTCATCGTTGACCGCGACATGCCCAAGGAAGTGAAGCACCTGACGCTGTCCTACACGCTGTTCGATATCACCGCCCGACATCCACCGGTGGCTGTAAATACTGGCGGCTGAGCGTGCCCGATAAGGAGAACAATAAATGGCAACTCATGAGCACTATTACGTACCGGCCCAAAGCAAATGGCCGATCATCGCCACGGTCGGGATGTTCATCACCGTGTATGGCCTGGCCACCTGGTTCAACGATCTGAAAGCGGCGCGGCCGGAATCCCACGGCCCGCTGATCTTTTTCGTCGGTGGCCTGCTGCTGGCGTACATGCTGTTCGGCTGGTTCGGCACGGTGATCAAGGAAAGTCGCAGCGGTTTGTACAGCGCGCAGATGGATCGCTCGTTCCGCTGGGGCATGAGCTGGTTCATTTTCTCGGAGGTGATGTTCTTCATCGCCTTTTTCGGCGCGCTGTTTTATGTGCGCCATGTGTCCGGTCCCGCCTTGGGTGGCGAAGGCACCAAAGGCCTCGCCCACATGCTGTGGCCTGCCTTCCAGTGGACCTGGCCGCTGCTGAACAACCCGGACTCCAAACTCTTTGTGCCCCCGAAGGAAGTCATCAGCCCCTGGGGCCTGCCGTTGCTCAATACCGTGTTGCTGGTGAGTTCCAGCGTCACGATAACCATCGCCCACCACGCCTTGAGAAAGGGCCATCGCGGTGCGTTGAAAATCTGGCTGGCGATCACCGTGTTGCTGGGCTGCGCGTTCCTCGGCTTCCAGGCCGAAGAGTACATCCACGCCTATCACGAACTGGGCCTGACCCTGGGTTCGGGCATCTATGGCGCGACGTTCTTCATGCTCACCGGATTCCACGGCGCCCACGTAACCATTGGCACCATCATTTTGTTTGTGATGCTGATGCGAATCCTGCGCGGACACTTCGATAACGAGCACCAATTCGGCTTCGAGGCAGCGAGCTGGTATTGGCACTTCGTGGATGTCGTGTGGATCGGGTTGTTCATTTTCGTCTACGTGTTGTAGGAGCCAGCAAGCTGGCTCCTACAAGTTACCAAGGCGCAGTAGAGACTAACTGGCCGCTGAAAAAACCCCAGGCGATCAAGCCGACGGTAACAGCGGCCAGGGCAACACGGACACTCAAGGCAATGACGAGGCGGTTCGAGCTGCTGTCGTCCTTGACCAGAAAAAACAGGCCGCTGAACAGGCTGACAACCGTGGCAATCAGCATCAGGACGATGGCTGCTTTGAGCATGGTGGGACTCCGGGGGACAGGCGATGCACTTGAGTATAGCTATCGCGACCAATGACTTTCTGGCGACGCCATGAAGCGCTTTCGGCCGGGCATCGTGCCGACGCTGGTGGTCGCCCTCCTGCTGCCGCTGCTGGTGTCGCTCGGCTTCTGGCAACTGGGCCGTGGCGCAGAGAAAAGCGCGCTGCTGCACACCTACGCCGAACGCCGTGCCGCCGAACCGATGGCCAGCACCGAACTGCCACACACCGAGGATCCGGCCTTTCGCCGGGTTCGCCTGCACGGCCAGTTCGACGCCGCGCACAGCCTGCTGCTGGATAACCGTCAGCGCGACGGCAAGGTTG
This sequence comes from Pseudomonas sp. BF-R-01, assembly GCF_019946615.1. Taxonomy (NCBI): domain Bacteria; kingdom Pseudomonadati; phylum Pseudomonadota; class Gammaproteobacteria; order Pseudomonadales; family Pseudomonadaceae; genus Pseudomonas; species Pseudomonas sp. BF-R-01. The sequence goes on along the minus strand of NZ_JAGYFX010000014.1, from coordinate 48,719 downwards.
GCGTCGAGCTGCTGCAACCGTTTCAGGATCAGGCGACCGGGCTCTGGCTGCTGGTCAATCGCGGCTGGCTGCCGTGGCCGGACCGGCGCACACCGCCGCAATTCAATACACCCGCCCAGGCATTGAGTCTCGATGCCTGGGTCTACGTTTCCCCCGGCGCGACGTTTCAATTACACGCTGACCCGGACAGCACAACCTGGCCGCAGCTGATCACAGCGGTGGAACCGACCAGGCTCTGGTCAGCTCTGGGCCGTGAAGGTCTTGCCTACGAATTACGCGCAGAAAACAGCCTCGCAACCTACCGGGCCGACTGGCCGATCGTTGCCACAGGGCCGGAAAAACACATCGCTTATGCCGTGCAGTGGTTCGCCATGTCGATCGCCCTGCTCGGCCTTTTTATCTACCTCGGCTGGCACAACGCAAAGGAGAAACACCATGGGAGCGGCCATGAATCCACCCAGCATGTCTGAAGCGAAAACGCCGGCGAACCGGCGCAAGGGTCGCTTGCAGCTGTTACTGATCCTGCTCGTGGTGATCGGCCCGATGATCCTCGCCACCGGCATGTACAAACTGAATTTCTGGGTGCCGGAAGGCCGCAGCTATCACGGTGAACTGATCGGCAACGGCCAGACCCGCGCCGACCTTGGCGTGCAGGCGCAGGAAGAGCGCTGGCAACTACTGGTCACGGCACCGAAGGCGTGTGCGGTGGACTGCCAGCAACTGGTGTATCTGGCACGGCAAATCCAGATCGGCCTTGGTCGCGATGCGTCCCGCGCCAGTCATGCCATCGCCACCGCGCAGCCGCTGAACGGTGATTACGAGACTAAACTTCAACGCGAGTACCCGCAGTTGCAGCGTTATCCACTGGACCTGCCGACCTACACCAAAGGCGCTCAGAGCAATGACACGCCGCACCTGTGGATCATCGACCCCCACGGCAATCTGGTGCTGCGCTACGACCCGACGGTGAAGGGCAAGGACTTGCTCAACGACCTGCGCCATCTGCTGAAACTGTCGAACATCGGATAAGGGCATCGTCATGGCCAAACCTGGATTTCGCCTCGCGCTGTTTGCCACCTTGCTGGCACTGATTGTGGTGCTGCTCGGCGCCTACACCCGCCTGACCCACGCCGGTCTCGGCTGCCCGGACTGGCCGGGCTGCTACGGCTTTATCAGCGTGCCGAAAAGCGAAGCCCAGCTGGCGCATGCCGAACTGCACTTTCCCGATGCGCCCGTCGAAGCGCACAAGGGCTGGAACGAGATGGTCCACCGTTACTTCGCCGGCACGCTGGGGCTGTTGATCTCGGTGCTGGCCGGTCGCGCGTGGGTGCATCGTCGTCATCCGGGGCAACCGGTGAAGCTGCCGTTGTTTCTGTTGGCGGTGGTGATTGCCCAAGCAGCGTTCGGCATGTGGACGGTGACGCTCAAGCTTTGGCCGCAAGTGGTGACGGGGCATTTGCTCGGTGGGTTCGCGACGTTGAGCCTGTTGTTTCTCCTGACCCTGCGCCTGTCCGGCGTGCTACCTGCGCTGACCGTACCCCGGCGCTTGCAGTACTGGGCGACGGCCGGGTTGTTGCTGGTCATCCTGCAAATCGCCCTCGGCGGGTGGGTCAGCTCCAACTACGCGGCGGTGGCCTGCATCGACTTCCCGACCTGCCACGGGCAATGGCTGCCACCGGCGGACTTCGCCAACGGCTTTCACCTGACCCAGCACATCGGCCCCAATTACCTGGGCGGGCAGCTCGACAGCGATGCTCGCACGGCGATTCACCTGACTCACCGTATCGGCGCGCTGTTGGTGACAGTGGTGCTGCTCGGCCTCGCATGGCAACTGAAAGTCGTCGGCATGACGCGCCTGGCCGGGCTGGTGCTGTTTGCCCTCGCCGCACAAATCACCCTCGGCATCAGCAACGTGCTGTTCCACCTGCCGCTGCCGGTGGCCGTCGCGCATAACGCCGGCGGTGCAGCGCTGCTGCTGACGATGGTGCTGGTCAATTATCACGCGCGAACCAGTCTGGTTCGGGTCAAGCAACCGACACGCTGGCGGTTCAGCCCGCGTAAACATTCAGCCGGGCCCATAACAATAAAAGGAGAGATGCCATGGCGACTCTGATCGGCGCACGTCACAACCAGGCAATCTGGCGTGACTACCTGGAGCTGACCAAGCCGAAAGTGGTGGTGCTGATGCTCATCACCTCGCTGGTCGGCATGTTCCTGGCGACCCGCGCCGGGGTGCCATGGACCGTGCTGGTGTTCGGCAATCTGGGGATCGCCTTGTGTGCCGGCGGTGCGGCGGCGGTGAATCATGTGGTGGACCGACGCATCGACGCGGTGATGGCCCGAACCCACAAACGCCCCTTGGCCGAAGGCCGGGTCTCACCGACGGCGGCGCTGACGTTCGCATTGGTGCTGGCGGTGCTGGGCCAGGCGTTGCTGCTGGCCTTCACCAACCCGCTGACCGCTTGGCTGACCCTCGCCTCCTTGCTCGGTTACGCGGTGGTCTACACCGGTTTCCTCAAACGCGCGACGCCGCAGAACATTGTCATCGGCGGCCTCGCCGGTGCCGCCCCGCCGCTGCTCGGCTGGACCGCCGCCACCGGCCACATCAGCGCCGAACCGTTGTTGCTGGTGCTGATCATCTTCGCCTGGACCCCGCCGCACTTCTGGGCGCTGGCGATTCACCGCAAAGAGGAATACGCCAAGGCCGACATTCCGATGCTGCCGGTAACCCACGGCGAGCACTACACCAAGATTCACATCCTGCTCTATACCTTCGCGCTGCTGGCCGTGAGCCTGATGCCGTATGTGATCCACATGAGCGGCATGCTTTACCTGATTTGTGCGTTGGGACTGGGCGCAAGGTTTCTGCAATGGGCCGTGGTGCTGTACCGTGGCACTCGACCGCACGCGGCGATCAACACGTTCAAGTACTCTATTTACTACTTGTTCCTGTTGTTTATCGCGCTGCTCGTAGACCACTACCTACTGTTGAACCTATGACTCGAACCCAGAAAACCGTCTTCATCCTTGTTGCCCTGATCGCACTGGTTCTGGGCCTGACCATCAATAAAGTGCTGTCCGGCAAAGGCCAGGGCGACCCGACCGCGTTGATCGACGCCGGGATCATCCTGTTGCCGCAAAGCCGTAATCTGCCGGACGTGACGATGACCGATCAGGACGGCAAACCGGTGGCGGTCAACGCGCTGAAAGACAAGTGGAGCCTGCTGTTCTTCGGCTACACCTTCTGCCCGGACATCTGCCCCACCACCCTCGCCCAACTGCGCCAGATCAAGAGCGAACTGCCGCCTGAGGCTGTGGATAAGTTGCAGATCGTGCTGGTCAGCGTCGACCCGAACCGCGACACGCCCAAGCAACTCAAGCAATACCTGGGCTACTTCGATCCGCAGTTCCAGGGCCTGACGGCGACGTCGGTGGAAGACATTCAGAAACTGGCCAACGCGGTGAGCATTCCGTTCATTCCGGCGGACACCAGCAAACCGAACTACACGGTTGATCACAGCGGCAACCTGGCGGTGATCGGGCCGGACGGGACACAGCGCGGGTTTATCCGGGCGCCGTTGAACAACGCGAAGCTGGTGGCGCAGTTGCCGGTGATGCTCAACCGTAAATAAACACCACGCCCCTGTAGGAGCCAGGCTTGCCGGCGAAGGCGATCTCTCGGACGCCTTCGCCGGCAAGCCTGGCTCCTACAGGGGGCGTGTGTTTCGGGCAAAAAAAATGGGGCGCATTGAATGCGCCCCATTTTTCGTTACAGCGTCAGATCAGAACGCCGGCACCACAGCGCCTTTGTACTTCTCGAGGATGAAGGCTTTCACTTCCGGGCTGTGCAGCGCGGCAACCAGTTTCTTCATGTCTTCGCTGTCCTTGTCGTCCGGGCGGGCAACGAGGATGTTCACGTACGGCGAGTCGCTGCCTTCGATGACCAGCGCATCCTTGGCCGGATCGAGCTTGGCTTCCAGCGCATAGTTGGTGTTGATCAGCGCCAGGTCGACCTGGGTCAGCACGCGCGGGATGGTCGCGGCTTCCAGTTCGCGGAATTTCAGGTCCTTGGCGTTCTCGGTGATGTCCTTGACGGTCGACAGGATGTTGTTCGAATCCTTCAACTTGATCAGGCCAGCCTTGGCCAGCAGCAGCAAAGCGCGGCCGCCGTTGGTGGCGTCGTTCGGGATCACCACGGTGGCGCCGCCCGGCAGTTCGGTCAGTGCCTTGTACTTGCTGGAATAAGCGCCCAGCGGTTCCAGGTGCACACCGGCTACGGAAACCAGGTTGGTACCCTTGGCCTTGTTGAACTCATCGAGGTACGGCTGGTGCTGGAAGAAGTTGGCGTCCAGACGTTTCTCGGCCACTTGCACGTTCGGCTGAATGTAATCGGTGAAGACTTTGACCTTCAGGTCCACGCCTTCTTTGGCCAGGGCCGGTTTCACGAATTCGAGGATTTCTGCGTGCGGGACCGGGGTGGCCGCAACGGTCAGGGTGTCGGCGTGGGCAGAAAAGGCTGCAACGGCAGCGAACGCGACGAGTAGTTTTTTCATTCAGCTAACTCCTTGTGAATATCCGCTTGCGGCGCCTGTTTGCGGCTCCCGCCAGCGAAGGGCCTGCTCATAAATTATTTGCGCGAGAAGTGTACGACCAACTTGTCGCCAACCGTTTGCAGCACTTGAACCAACACCAGCAGCAACACCACCGTGACGACCATCACGTCAGTCTGGAAACGCTGGTATCCGAAACGGATCGCCAGGTCACCCAGACCACCGGCGCCAACCACACCGGCCATCGCCGTGTAGGACACCAGTGTAATAGCTGTCACCGTAATCGCCGCGAAGATGCCCGGGCGGGCTTCCGGCAGCAAGGCGTTGGTGATGATCTGACGTGTCGTCGCGCCCATGGCCTGGGTCGCTTCGATGATGCCGCGATCCACTTCACGCAAGGCGGTTTCCACCAGACGCGCGAAGAACGGTGTGGCACCGACCACCAGCGGCGGAATCGCACCGGCGACACCCAGCGAAGTGCCGGTGATCAACACGGTGAACGGGATCATCACAATCAGCAAAATGATGAAGGGCAATGAACGCAGGATGTTCACCACCAGCGACAACATCGCGTATACGCCTTTGGCTTCCAGCAACTGACGCGGGCTGCAGAGAAACAACAGCACGCCCAGCGGCAGGCCCAGCAAAACGGTGAACAGCAGCGAACCGCCGAGCATCAGCAGGGTGTCGCCGGTGGCCAGCCAGATTTCGAACCAATCGATGTTGGCGAAAAACGTTGTCAGAGCTTCCATTAACGAAGCACCTCCATATGAACGTCAGCCGCGGTGAAGCGGGCAAACGCCGCCTCCATGTCGCCGCCGGTGACCGCCAAGGTCAGTTGCCCATAGGGGATGTCTTTGATGCGATCGATACGGCCGGCCAGAATGCTGTAGTCCACGCCCGTTTCCCGAGCGACGGTTCCCAGCAACGGCGCGTAGGTCGCTTCGCCCTGGAAGGTCAGACGCACGATACGGCCCGGCACGTGAGCAAAGTCGTCGCGCTGTTCGCTTTCGTCAATCTGCTCGTCTTCTTGCACGAAGCGTTTGGTGGTCGGGTGTTTCGGGTGCAGGAACACTTCAGCGACCGAACCTTGCTCGACGATCACGCCAGCGTCCATCACGGCCACCTGGTCGCACACGCGACGGATCACATCCATCTCGTGGGTGATCAGGACAATGGTCAGTTTCAGTTCGCGGTTGATCTCGGCCAGCAATTGCAGGACCGACGCCGTGGTCTGCGGGTCCAGTGCACTGGTGGCTTCATCGCACAGCAGGATTTTCGGCTTGGTCGCCAGTGCGCGGGCAATGCCGACACGCTGCTTCTGGCCGCCCGACAACTGCGCCGGGTACTTTTTGGCGTGGTCGGACAAACCTACCCGCGCCAGCAACTCGGCGACACGCTGGTCGATCTCGCCACGCGACAGTTCACCGGCGAGGGTCAGCGGCAGTGCGACGTTGTCGGCCACGGTCTTGGAAGCCAGCAAGTTGAAGTGCTGGAAAATCATCCCGACCTGCTGACGGAAGCGCCGCAAGCCGCTGGCGTCGAGCGCGGTGACTTCTTCGCCGTCGACGATGATCTTGCCGCCACTGGAGTTCTCCAGGCGATTGATCAGACGCAGCAGGGTACTTTTTCCCGCACCGGAATGACCGATCAGGCCGAAAACCTGGCCGTTCTCAATCGACAGACTGGTCGGGTGCAGGGCGGGAATATCCTTACCGGCGACGCGGTAGGTTTTGTGGACGTTTTGAAACTCGATCACGTAGCGAACCTTGTGGGGCGCGTTGAATAAGGATCAGCGGTTAGCCGGGCGCGCATTTTAGCCTGTCCGTATAGAGGTTATTAGCATTTATTCCGCATTCAACCTTTCATTTGGCAATAACGAACGCGTGACGGACGCCTTCGCCGGCAAGCCGGTCTCGCTCCCACAGGGACAGCAACTCTGTGGGAGCGAGCCTGCTCGCGATGCTTTTTAAGGTTTACGCGGACTCAAGACCATCTGCGCCGGAACATTGCGCAGGATCTGCTTCTCCAGATTCAGGTCAAACCCCGAATCCAGCTTCTTTACCCGCTTGGTCAATAACGTCGCCAGCCACGGGTAGTCCTGCGTGCGTGGCGCCTGAATGCTCACGTCACATTGGTAATTCACCACATCAGCCGCGATCGCATCCAGTTGCCGGCGAAGTTTGCTCATATCGGTGAGGTTCAACGCGACGGTGGTGCTTTCAGCGGTCGGATCAATCACTTTTGCCTGAGGTTTAGCCTCGGCAGCCAACAGCGCCGCTTCAGCTTTGTCGAGCTCTGCCTTGCGTGCGTTGACGATGGCGTTGTTGACCCCACCGGTCAGCGCCGGCGCCTTGGGCATCAACGCCCGCGCACGGCTCAGTGCGGTTGCCGCAGCATTCACATCGCCTTTTTGCAGCACGATCTGGCTGCGTTGCAGATAGGCCTCGGCGAGTTGCCGTTGGTATTGCACAAGGGACGGGTCGTTTGGCGACTCAGCCTGCAAGGCAGCCAATTGATCTTCGGCAGTGGCCAGTTCGCTGCTGGCGAGGCTTTGCTCGAGCTGTGCGATGGCCGTGGCCCGCGCATCAGTGGCCTCGGTGGTCGCCGGTGGCGTGCTTTGGCATGCACCCAGTAGCAGCGAAAATGCGACAAGGAGCAGATAACGGGAGGCGAACGGCTTCATTCCTGCGACTCTCTATTTGCGCAAAAAACGAGCAAGTCTACACCCCTCGACGGGGCAGGACAAAACTCAGCAGAAACAGTGCGGCGGCCGTCACAACAATCGATGGGCCCGCCGGGGTGTCCTTGAACCAGGACAACGCCAACCCGCCACACACGGCGAGCATGCCCAGCAGGCTCGCGCCCAGCGCCATCTGTTCCGGCGACTTGGCGTGACGTTGTGCCGCAGCCGCAGGGATGATCAACAGCGACGTAATCAGCAACACACCGACGATTTTCATCGCCACCGCGATCACCACGGCGATCAGCAACATCAGGGTCAGGCGCAGCGCCGGCACGGGCAGACCTTCCACCCTCGCCAGCTCTTCATGCACCGTGATCGCCAGCAATGGCCGCCACAATGTCACCAGCAAGGCCATGACAGCGGCGCTGCCACCGAGAATCCAGGCCAGATCGGTCGGGCTGATCGCCAGCAAGTCGCCGAACAGATAGGCCATCAGGTCGATCCGCACTTCGTGCATGAAGCTTAGTACGACAAGGCCCAAAGAGAGCGTGCTCGGTGCGAGAATTCCCAAAAGCGTGTCGGACGCCAGCGGCTGACGCTGTTGCAACGTCACCAGCAACACGGCCAACAGCAAACAGCCGACGGTGACCGCCACCGTCGGACTGACATCCAGCAGGAAGCCCAACGCCACGCCGAGCAAGGCGGCGTGGGACAGGGTGTCGCCGAAATAGGCCATGCGCCGCCAGACCACGAACGAACCCAACGGGCCCGCCACCAGCGCCAGAGCCAGACCTGCAAGCAGGGCGTAGAGCAGAAAATCAGCCATGCTTGCAGCTATCTCCGTGAACGTGAGGTTGGGCCGACGGGGCCGCGCTGACGACCGAACCATGCAGATCATGGGCGTGGTCGTGATGATGGTGATAAATCGCCAGGCTTTGTGCGTTCTTTCCGAACAGCTCGACGAAAGCGGGATCGCCGCTGACTTGCTCGGGATGGCCGGAACAGCAGACGTGACGGTTGAGGCAGACCACTTGATCGGTGGTGCTCATGACCAGATGCAAATCGTGGGAAACCATCAACACGCCGCAGCCGTGACGATCACGCAGTCGGGTGATCAGGCTGTACAGCTCGGCCTGCCCCGCCACGTCGACGCCCTGTACCGGCTCGTCGAGCACCAGCAATTCCGGCTCGCGCAATAGCGCCCGAGCCAGCAGCACGCGCTGCATTTCACCGCCGGAAACACTTTGCACCGGGCTGTCGATCACCTGTTCGGCGCCGACCTCCTTGAGGGCCGCCAAGGCACGAGCACGGTCCACGCCGGGCACCAGACGCAGAAAGCGCAGCACCGACAGCGGCAGCGTCGGATCGACGTGAAGTTTTTGCGGCATGTAGCCAACGCGCAGTTTCGGCTTGCGCCACACGCTGCCGCTGTCCGGCTTCAACAGACCGAGCACCGCCCGCACAAGGGTGGTCTTGCCGGCGCCATTGGGGCCGATCAGGGTGACGATCTGCCCCGGCTCGACGCTCAGCTCAATGTTATCCAGCACGCTTTGCCCGGCAAATGTGACGGCAACCTGCTCAAGGCGGATCAACGCGTTGCTCATCAAGCCCCCTGGCAACCCGAGCAGAGGCCGACCACTTCGACCGTCTGACCTTCGACAACGAACCCGACATCCTTGGCGCTGGTGATAATCGCGTCGCTGATGGATTTTTGCTCAAGCTCGATGGCGGCATGGCATTCGCGGCAGATCAGGAACTGGCCCTGGTGCGCGTGTTCCGGGTGATTGCAGCCGACGAAGGCGTTCAGCGAGGAGATGCGGTGCACCAGGCCGTTTTCCAGCAGGAAATCCAGCGCGCGGTACACGGTCGGCGGCGCAGCGCGGCGGCCGTCCTGCTCGCTGAGTACCGCAAGAATGTCGTAGGCACCCAGCGGTTTATGGCTTTGCCACACCAGTTCCAGCACCCGCCGACGCAAGGCAGTCAGGCGCAGGCCTTGCCGAGCGCACAGGGCATCGGCCTCAGACAGTGCGCTATGCACGCAATGAGAGTGGTCGTGGGGACGGCTGGCAATCGGTGTTTTAGGCATGAGCGGCGACGAGTTTTGTGAGAGACGTTATTATGTTACCCGTTCTCGCCTCTTTGAGTGGTCATCGTGTCCCGACTTTTTTCTATCTTTGTCGCATTTGTCGCCAGTTTTCTGTTGATCAGTTCTGCCCAGGCCGAAGTCAAAGTCCTCACCAGCATCAAGCCGCTGCAGCTGATTGCCGCTGCGGTGCAGGACGGTGTGGCGATTCCGGAAGTGCTGCTGCCGCCGGGAGCCTCGCCGCATAACTATGCGTTGCGCCCGTCCGACGTACGGAAGGTGCAATCGGTGGACCTGGTTTACTGGATCGGACCAGACATGGAAGGTTTCCTGCCTCGCGTGCTGAACGGTCGTACGCTGCCGAGCGTTGCCGTGCAGGATCTGCCGGGGCTGAAATTGCGTCGTTTCGCCGAAGACAGTCACTCCCACGCAGAAGAAGCCGACGAACATGATCACGATCACCGCCCGGGCAGCCTGGATGCGCATCTGTGGTTATCGCCGATCAACGCTCGCGTGATCGCGACGAAAATGGCCGCTGATTTGAGCGCTGCCGATCCGGCCAACGCAGCGCGCTATCAGAGCAATCTGAAGGCGTTCGATGAACGTCTCGACGCGCTGGACCTGCGCTTGAAGGCACGACTGGCGGGCATCGCGGGCAAACCGTACTTTGTGTTCCATGAAGCGTTCGACTACTTCGAAGAGGCTTACGGCCTGAAGCACGCGGGCGTATTCAGCGTCGCCGCCGAAGTCCAGCCGGGTGCCCAGCACGTGTCGGCAATGCGCACGCGGTTGCAGGAAGTGGGCAAGACCTGTGTGTTCAGCGAGCCGCCATTGCGGCCGCGACTGGCGGAAACACTGGTGGCGGGTTTGCCGGTGAAGCTGGCGGAGCTGGATGCTTTGGGTGGGTACACGCCGGCGACTGCTCAGGGGTATGAGCAGGTGCTGGAGAAGTTGGGGAATGATTTGGCGGGGTGTCTGGAGTCGTTGTAATTCCAGAATTGCGGCGCCCCATTCGCGGGCAAGCCTCGCTCCTACGGAGTTTGTGCCGTTCGCAGATATTGTGAACGACACAAATCCTGTAGGAGCGAGGCTTGCCCGCGAAGCTTTTAGAGGGCGAAAGGCAACGGCGTGTTGACCTTCTGCCGCTGCGCCAACCGCTGCTGAAACTCCATCGGATCGTGAATCAACACGTCCTGCCCGGCGAAAGACTCCGCGGCAATCAACCGCGACAGCCAGAATCGCACACACGCCACGCGCAGCATGGTAGGCCACAACTCCGCCTCGGCAGCAGTGAACGGTCGCAATGCCGCATACGCCCCCAGCAACGCCCGCGCCCGCGGTCCGTCAATCAGACCGTCGTCATCCGAACACCAGTCATTCAAGGCAATCGCTACGTCGTAGAGCATCGGCCCCGAGCACGCGTTGTAGAAGTCGATCAACCCGGTCAGGTGCGTGCCTTCGAACATCGCGTTATCGCGGAACAGGTCTGCGTGGATGTTGGCCCGTGGCAACGCCAGAATTTTCTCTTTTTGCTGTGTGATTTCATCCAGCGCCCGTTGCAGCAGATCACTCTGCTCGGCATTCAGGTGCGACAGCAGTTGCGTGCCCTCTTCCAGCATCCAGTCCAGGCCGCGATCGGTTTTGCGCTTGATCATGTTGGCCTGGGTCGCCAGGTGCAGATGGCCGAGCAACTCGCCCACCTGAGCGCAATGTTGCGCGTTGGCTTCCTTGATGTGCTTGCCCGCCAGACGCGGTTGCAGCAGCGCAGGCTTGCCGGCCAGCTCGCGCAGGGCGACACCATCGGTGGTGCGCAAGGCGTAAGGCACCGGCAGGTCGGCTTCATGCAGCACGTCCAGCAGCTCGATGAAGAACGGCATCTCCTGAACCGGACCGCGCTCGACCAGGGTCAGGACAAATTCGCCCTGCTCCAGGCTGATAAAGAAGTTGGTGTTTTCGCTACCGGCAGCAATCCCCTGAAAATCAAGCAGGCGGCCGAGCCCGTAAGGGGCGAGAAAGGTTTCCAGCTCAGGCCGAGCCAGCGGGGTGAACACAGACATGTTTTAACTGCCAGTACGGGCGCCGCAAATGGCGGCACCGATTAAAATTAAGGACGACTTACCACTTAAATATTTCCCACGCCGGGATCAGCATATCCGGGTAGTCCGAGCGAATGAAGTTACCTTCCGAGCCATCCGCGCGCACCAGGAAATAAGGTTTGCCACCTTTCGGCGTGACCTTGATGGCATACAGAAAACCATTTTGCCGATATTCCTGAATGGTTTTATCCCCTTCCGTGCGGATCGTGACATCCGGGTCTGGCGAAGGTGCGTCATCCGCCGCCATCACGGCCAATGGTGCAATTGCAAACAAGCCAGCCAGCAACAGGCGATTTAGTGTGCGCATGATAACCTTGTCCCTTTGTCGTCAACGGTCCCGCTATTCTAGCGCCGGACCCGCCGAAAAGGTTGATCCTGCTCATGAGCCAAGCCCCCCTCGTCCTGGTGGACGGTTCTTCTTACCTGTACCGCGCCTTTCACGCCCTGCCGCCGCTGACCACTTCCAAAGGTCTGCCGACCGGAGCGGTCAAAGGCGTGCTGAACATGCTCAAGAGTCTGCGCAAGCAGTACCCGGACAGTCCGTTCGCCGTGGTGTTCGACGCCAAGGGTGGGACGTTTCGCGATGACATGTACGCCGAATACAAGGCCAATCGCCCGAGCATGCCCGACGACATGCGCGTACAGATCGAGCCGCTGCACCAAAGCGTGATCGCGCTGGGCTTCCCGCTGCTGTGCGTCGAAGGCGTCGAGGCCGATGACGTGATCGGCACCCTGGCCCGCAGCAGCGCAGCGGCCGACCGCCCGGTGATCATCTCCACCGGCGACAAGGACATGGCGCAACTGGTCGACGGCCACATTACCTTGGTCAACACCATGACCGGTAGCAGCATGGACGTGGAGGGCGTGAAGGAGAAATTCGGCGTCGCTCCCGAGCAGATCATCGATTATCTGGCACTGATGGGCGATTCTTCCGACAACATTCCGGGCGTTCCAGGCATTGGTCCGAAGACGGCTTCCGGCCTGCTCGTAGGCGTAAACGGCGGCCTGACCGAGCTGTATGCACAGCTCGACATCGTCCCGACCCTGCCGATTCGCGGTGCGAAAACCCTGCCGGCCAAGCTCGAAGAGCACAAGGAGATGGCCTTCCTCTCCTATCAGTTGGCGACGATCAAGATCGACGTGCCGCTGGACATCGGCCTTGATGACCTGCAAATGGGCAAGCCGGATCACGACAAGCTCGCCGAGCTCTACACCCTGCTCGAGTTCAAAAGCTGGTTTGAAGAAAACCAGCGCGACGCCAAGCGCTCCGGCCAGGAAGTCACCGCACCGGTGGCTGAGGAAGCCGCCGTCGAGAGCGAGCTCAAATACACCACGATCCTCACCCAGGCCGATTTTGACCTGTGGCTGAAGAAGCTCAACGACGCCAAGCTGATCGCCTTCGATACCGAAACCACCGGCATCGATGCGCAGCAGGCGCAACTGGTCGGCCTGTCGTTCGCCGTACAGGCCAACGAAGCGGCCTACATTCCACTGACCCATTCCTACATGGGCGTACCGGATCAACTGGATCGCGACACCGTGCTGCGCGCACTGAAACCGATCCTGGAAGACCCGAAAAAACTCAAGGTCGGCCAGCACGCCAAGTTCGACATGAACATCCTGGCCAACTGCGCCATCGGTGGCGATCAGAGCTGCGGCATCACCGTGCAAGGCATCGCCTTCGACACCATGCTCGAATCCTACGTCCTGGACTCGACCGCGACCCGCCACGACATGGACAGCCTGGCGCTCAAGTACCTGAATCACACCACCACCAGCTTCCAGGACATCGCCGGCAAAGGCGCCAAGCAGCTGACCTTTGACCAGATCTCCCTGGAACTGGCCGGACCGTACGCCGCCGAAGACGCCGACGTAACGCTGCGCCTGCATCAAACCCTGCAGGAAAAGCTCAACGCGATTCCGAGCCTGAGCAAAGTCCTGAGCGACATCGAAATGCCGCTGGTGCCGGTGCTCGCACGGATCGAGCGTCAGGGCGCGCTGGTCGACGCCAACCTGCTGGGCATCCAGAGCGTGGAGCTGGGCGAGAAGATGGTCGCGCTGGAGCGTGAGGCGTTTGCCATTGCCGGTGAGGAATTCAACCTCGGTTCGCCGAAGCAATTGGGCGTGATCCTGTACGAAAAACTCGGCTTGCCGATCCTCAGCAAAACCGCCAAGGGTCAGGCTTCCACTGCCGAAGCGGTGCTGGCGGAACTGGCCGAACAGGATTACCCGCTGCCCAAAGTGCTGATGCAGTACCGCTCGATGAGCAAACTGAAAAGCACCTACACCGACCGCCTGCCGGAGCAAATCAACCCGCGCACCGGGCGGATTCACACGTCTTATCATCAGGCTGTCGCGGCGACTGGCCGCTTGTCGTCCAGCGATCCAAACCTGCAGAACATTCCAATCCGCACCGCCGAAGGTCGGCGGATCCGTCAGGCGTTCGTGGCGCCCAAAGGCTACAAGCTGCTGGCCGCCGACTACTCGCAAATCGAACTGCGCATCATGGCTCACCTGGCCAAGGACGAAGGTTTGCTGCACGCCTTCCGCAATGACCTGGACGTGCACAAAGCCACGGCCGCCGAAGTGTTCGGCGTCGAGTTGGCAGAGGTCACTACCGATCAGCGTCGTAGCGCCAAAGCCATCAACTTCGGTTTGATCTACGGCATGAGCGCGTTTGGCCTGGCCAAGCAGATCGGCGTGGACCGCAAACAGTCCCAGGCGTACATCGACCGCTATTTCGCCCGCTACCCAGGCGTCCTGGAATACATGGAGCGCACCCGCGCCCAGGCGGCCGAGCAAGGTTTTGTCGAGACCATCTTCGGTCGTCGTCTGTACCTGCCGGAAATCAACGCGAAAAACCCGGCCCTGCGCAAAGGCGCCGAACGCACCGCGATCAACGCACCGATGCAAGGCACTGCGGCAGACATCATCAAGAAAGCCATGGTGGCTGTGGATAACTGGCTGACGTCGTCAGGCCTCGACGCCAAAGTCATCCTGCAGGTGCACGATGAATTGGTGCTTGAGGTGCGTGAAGACCTGGTCGACCAGGTTCGTGAGGAAATTCGCGTGCACATGAGCGACGCTGCGAAGCTGGATGTACCGCTTCTGGTCGAGGTGGGCGTGGGAAATAACTGGGATGAGGCTCACTGATCTACTGTAGGAGCGAGCCTGCTCGCGATGAGCTGACAAGCAACGCGTTCATTCAGGATGAACGCGTTATCGTTAACGACCATCGCGAGCAGGCTCGCTCCTACAGGGTATTTCGCTGCGGCATAGTGCCGCGGCAGAAGGGACGAAGAGCGCTTATTTCTGATAGCGAGCCGGCTTATTTCAAATGGTTTTGGAAACACCGGAACTAAACCTGTGAAGCGCCACTCAGAGTTACTGAATGGCTGGTGAAGCCCTTCGATGCTCCTATGTTGTGTTAAGTGTTGGCAGATAATCTGGACCCCGCCCTAGCGGTCCGGAACTTGAACCCCGGAACTTCCCCCTCCCCATAAGAAGTCCGGGGTTTTTTTTGCCTGCGATTTATTGCTCGACGGGTTCAGCGCCCTTGTCCGCCAGCTCCATCCAGCCTGCCAGTACTGTGTAGGCCTCTTCCAGACCGAGGCGTTTTGGCGCCGAGAACAGCTGAATGGTGATCGCATCGCCCCAGCCTTTGCGGATATCCGACTGCACCTTGAGCAGGACGTTCTTCGCTGCGCCGTAGGTCAATTTGTCCGCTTTGGTCAGCAGAATGTGCATCGGCATGCCGCTGGCCACGGCCCAATCGAGCATCAGCAGGTCGAAGTCGGTCATTGGATGACGGATGTCCATCATCAGAATCAGACCTTTCAAACTCTCGCGACCACCCAGATAAGCTTCCAGGTGACGCTGCCAGTGCAGCTTCAACGGGATAGGTACTTTCGCGTAACCGTACCCCGGCAGGTCGACCAGACGCCGATCATCGTCTAGCTTGAAGAAGTTCAAGAGTTGCGTGCGACCCGGGGTTTTCGAGGTCCGCGCCAGGCTGGCATGCGTCAGGGTGTTCAAAGCGCTGGATTTACCGGCGTTGGAACGCCCGGCGAAGGCCACTTCGAAGCCTTCGTCGTCGGGACATTGGTCGACTTTGGCAGCGCTGAGCATGAAGGTGGACTGTTGGCACAGGCCGAGGATGGGGTTCTTGAGTTGCATGGGATTTCCGATGTGGGCGGCGCCGGGAATGGACGCGGCAAGCGGTGTCGTTTCCGTTTCAGTGACGCCAGTATATAATGCCGCAGATTTTGTGTGCGCTTTGTCCCAGCGTAGGATGAAGTTCACGAGAGCGATTGACCTTGATTGCGCATTAGAACGCAGAACGCTCTCAACCCTGAAAAGGTCGTTTTATGACGAAATGGCTGCTAGCTGCCGGTGTCTTGATACCGCTTTACAGCGCTCAGGCTACACAGGATCCGGAAGCTGTGTACAACCGTGTTTGTGGTGCCTGTCATTCCGGCCAACTACCCATGGCGCCCAAAAAGGGCGATCAGGAAGCTTGGACGCCGAGGTTGGCGAAAGGTATGGAGACGCTGGTGCAACACGTGACCCAGGGTTTCAAGGCGATGCCGCCGCGTGGTTTGTGCATGGACTGCAGTGCCGAGGATTACCAAGTCATCATCCAGTGGATGAGCGAGTGATCCCGGTCCATAACTCTTTAACCCTTAGCCGTAGTTGGATTAGCTGATGAACAAATTGATCGTGAGTCTGCTGTTGACCGTGGGCATCTCCGGCATGGCCCATGCTGCAGGTGAGGCAGTACAACCGGGTGATGCAAAAGCCGGTCAGGCCAAAGCCGCCGTATGTGGCGCCTGCCACGGCCCGGATGGCAACAGCATGGCGCCAAACTTTCCAAAACTGGCGGGACAAGGTGAACGCTACCTGACCAAGCAATTGCACGACATCAAGTCGGGCAAGCGCACCGTTCTGGAAATGACCGGCCTGCTGACCAACCTGAGCGATCAGGACCTGGCTGATATCTCCGCCTACTTCGCCAGTCAGAAAGGCAGCGTTGGCGCCGCCGACCCGAAAGTCGTGGCTCGCGGTGAAGCACTGTTCCGTGGTGGCGACCTGGCCAAGGGCCTTCCATCCTGCACCGGTTGCCACTCGCCAAATGGCGCGGGCAATGCCGCCGCCGGTTTCCCGCACCTGGGTGGCCAGCACGCTCAATACGTCGCCAAGCAACTGACCGATTTCCGCAAGGAAGAAGGCGGTCGCAACAACGACGGCGACACCAAAACCATGCAGACCATTGCCAAAAAGCTGAGCGACGAAGACATCGCAGCGGTGTCCAGCTACATTCAAGGCCTGCACTAAGACGGCGAAGCGGGCGCCGCGCGGGATGTACATCTCCTGCAACGTTAACGCTCTATTAATCCGTCGCAGCAAGTATAAAAAGGGTGGCTCAGGCCACCCTTTTTTGTGCCTGCTGCCGTTACACTACAGAACTCAAGCCCGCCATGACCTGTCTGAAAACATGTCGCGCGAGGCGACCCAAATTGTCCAGGAGTAAAGCATGCGTAATCTGATCATCAGCGCCGCACTCGTCGCTGCCAGCCTGTTCGGCATGACTGCCCAAGCCGCCGAAGCCCCCGCCGCCCCTTATGTCGAACTGAGCAATCCGGTTCCGGTTGCGGTGCCTGGCAAGATCGAAGTGGTGGAGCTGTTCTGGTACGGCTGCCCGCATTGCTACGCGTTCGAGCCAGTGATCAATCCCTGGGTCGAGAAGCTGCCGTCCGACGTGAATTTCGTGCGTATTCCTGCAATGTTCGGCGGCCCGTGGGACGCACACGGCCAGATGTTCCTGACCCTGGAAGCCATGGGCGTCGAGAGCAAGGTTCACGCTGCGGTCTTCAACGCGATTCAGAAAGAACACAAAAAGCTGACCGATAAAAACGAAATGGCCGACTTCCTGGCGACTCAAGGCGTAGACAAGGACAAGTTCCTGGCGACCTTCGATTCCTTCGCCATTAAAGGCCAAATCAACAAAGCCAAAGAACTGGCCAAGAAATATGAAATCTCCGGCGTTCCAACCATGATCGTCAACGGCAAGTATCGCTTTGACGTGGGCTCTGCCGGCGGCGCCGAGCAAGCGCTGCAACTGGCCGACAAGCTGGTTGACCAAGAGCGAGCGACTATCAAGGCTGTTGCCCACTAAGCGCGAGGCCTGCCATGCGCCGCTGGGGTACTGAACGCGTCGTTGGCCTGCATGATCCGCAGGTCAACGAGCATCACCTGGAATCGACGGGCCTGCCCGCAGACAGCCGTCTGCGCTTGCTCAGCTTCAATATCCAGGTGGGTATCAGTACCGAGCGGTATCGGCACTACCTGACCCGGGGCTGGCAACATCTGTTGCCGCACACCGGGCGTGCCGACAATCTGCAAAAAATCGGCAATCTGCTGGGCGACTTCGATCTGGTTGCACTGCAGGAAGCCGATGGCGGCAGCCTGCGATCCGGCTACGTCAATCAAGTGGAACACCTGGCGCAACTCGGCGCCTTCCCCTACTGGTATCAACAACTCAATCGCAACCTTGGTCGTCTCGGCCAGCACAGCAATGGCGTGCTCAGCCGCCTGCGCCCGTGGGCGATTGAAGATCACCCGCTGCCGGGGCCCAAGGGTCGCGGGGCTATCCTGGTGCGCTTCGGCGAAGGTCCGGAATCGCTGGTGGTGGTCATGATGCATCTGGCGCTGGGCGCACGCACCCGCAGCATGCAACTGGCTTACATCCGCGAGTTGATTGGCGGCTATAAACACCAGGTGCTGATGGGTGACATGAACACTCATGCCAGTGATCTGCTGCAAAACTCCCCGTTGCGCGACCTCGGCCTGCTGGCACCGCAACTGGAAGCGACCTTCCCCAGTTGGCGCCCGCAGCGCTGCCTGGACCACATTCTGCTGAGCCCGACCCTGACGCTGGAAAAGGTCGAAGTGCTGGCTCAACCCATTTCCGATCACCTGCCGGTCGCGGTAGAAATTCGTCTGCCGGGTTCGCTCACGGCCGATGCATTCCCCGCGTTGAGTACTGCCCCTCGCGGAACCCCTGAATGAGCGACGAAGCACAGCGCTGGAAAGAGAAATACCTCAAAAGCATCGAACAACAGGAAAAACTCGAGCGTCGCTGGGACGCCCGGCTCGACTTGCTGCGTCGGGGGTTGGTGCGCAGTACGCTGGCGGCCGAGGGCACTGACCGCGCTGTTGACCAGTGCATGAAGGAAATGCGCGAGGTCATCCGCACCAATGACATGGATGCGGGCCTGGCGGCGCTGCTTCCGCGACTGGAAAAAGCCGTACTCGACTCCGAACAGCGTCGCGAAACCCGAGTCAATCAGACCAGTGCCGCGCTGACCTCGCTGGTAACGCAACTGCAAACGTTGCCGCTGCCCCGGGAAGTGAGCCGGCCACTCAAGAACTTTGCCAAAACACTGGACGGACGCGTCAGCCAGGCGCGCGAGATCCCGTTGCTGCTCAGCGAACTGAGCGGCCTTCAAGGCAAAGCCTTGAATCAGCTGGAGACCCCGACAGAACCCGGTCGTCCGGGTTTGCTGCAACGACTGTTCGGCAGTCGTGAAGCGGATGAAGCCACTCCGGAAGCTGCGGCTCCGCAGGCCCAGGCATCCGCTCCAGCGCCTGTAGAAGCCATTGCTGCTTTGCCTGCCGAGACGCCGCGAGTCGCCGTCGAATCCGCGCCAGTCGCCGCTGAGCCACCAGTAACCGCGCCTGACACGCACGCGGCCGCACCCGAGCCGCCAGTGATCGAAACGCCTACAGACGCCCCGCCGCCTGCCGTCGTGACGTTTGTCCCGCCAGTTGTTGAGCCTCAGCCGACGCCCGAGGTGGAAACACCGGCCCAGCCGCAGGCTCAACAACCGGAACAACCCGCACCCGCCGCGATGACACCGGTTGTCGAGGCTCAACCGCTTGGCAATCCCGACGAACTCACCCCGGTGGTGCCTCTCGACAGCTTGCCCCTGCCCTCGGCCGTGGCCCAGGCGCTGGCCGCCATCGATCCGGAACAACCTGAACACGATATTCTCTACGCCCTTCCGGACTCGCCCGAGCCGTCCTACAGCTCGGTGGCCAAGCACATCGAAGACACGCTACTGGGCCTGCTCGACGACCTGTCGCTCCCCGAGCGTCACCGCCCACAAGCCGAAGCGATGCGTGATCGCCTGCAAAACGGCTTGAACTGGTACGAACTGCTACCGATCCTCGACGATCTGGCAACTTTGATGCTGGCGATCAACAACAGCGGACAGCACGAGTTCGAAGTTTATTTACAGCAACTCAACGAACGCCTCGAGTCGTTCCAGAGCAACTTGCAAGCCGCCAGCGATGGCCATGCCGACAACCAATCTGCCGCACGGCAAATGGACACGCAGATCCGCGAACAAGTCGATGGCTTGCAGAGCAGCATGCAGGAAGCCGCCGACCTGGACGACCTCAAGCATGTGCTGGAGAACCACCTCGAAGGCCTGTTGGGCACCATGGACCAACACCAGAAGCAGCGCGACGAACGCGAACAGGAAGTGGCCGCCCGCCTGAAAGGCCTGGCCGAACGGGTGGCGCACATGGAGCAGGAAGCCCAGGGTTATCGCGAACATCTTGAAGAGCAGCGCCAGAAAGCCTTGATCGACCCGCTGACCGGGCTGCCGAACCGGGCGGCCTGGAGCGAGCGGCTCGACCACGAAATCCATCAGTGGCAGCAGCACGGCAACACCCTTCTGCTGGCCATGCTCGACCTCGACCATTTCAAACGCATCAACGATAACTATGGTCATCTGGCGGGCGACAAAGTGCTGAAAATCATCGCCACGGTGCTGCGCAAGCGCCTGCGCGGGACAGATTTCATTGCACGCTTTGGCGGAGAAGAATTTGTCCTGTTAATGCCCGGTACGGTGCCGGCCGTCGGCGCAAAACTGTTGGAAAGCTTGCGAGCGGCGGTCGAAGCCTGCCCGTTCCATTTCAAAAGCGAGCCGGTGACCATCACCATTTCCATGGGACTGACAGCGTTCAAACCCGGCGAACACAGCGATCTGGTGCTTAAAAGAGCCGATCAGGCGCTGTATCGCGCAAAACATGCCGGGCGTAACCGAGTGGAACTGGGCTGACAGCCAATTGTTCCATTTTGTTTAAAAGCTCGCGCCGACCATTCTCGCGCAAGGCAGTACGTTACACTGTTGCATTACTGTCTTGCGCGTACTGTCTCTACCATGAAATTTCTCACCCTCTTCGTGTCGCTGATCCTGTTGGCCGGCTGCGCCAGCGGACCTCGGTTCGACACCAGCCATCCTTCGGCCAATCACGACAGCCGCGTTCAATTCGTGGTGGTGCATTACACCTCGGCATCGCTGGAGCGCTCGTTGCAACTGCTGACCCACGGCGAAGTCAGCAGCCATTACCTGATCGGCGACGACACAAACGCCACTATCTATAAGTTGATGGACGAGAACCAACGGGCATGGCACGCCGGAGAGAGTGAGTGGCAGGGTCGGACCTGGTTGAATTCCAGCTCCATCGGCATTGAAATCGTCAACCCAGGATTCAAGGAACTCCCGACCGGAGGGCGTTACTGGTATCCCTACAGCGAAGCTCAGGTCCAGTCCTTGATCGTCTTGCTAAAAGACATCAGCAAACGTCACGCCATCAACCCTCACAGCATTATCGGCCATAGCGACATCGCGCCATTCCGCAAGCTGGACCCGGGGCCGCTTTTCCCCTGGAAGCGCCTGGCCGCCGAAGGCCTTGGTGTTTGGCCAGACGAGCAGGCCGTGGCGCGGCAACAAGTGCAGTTCGACTCGAAACTGCCGAGCGTCAGCTGGTTTCAGGCGCAGCTGGCCCGCCTCGGTTACGCCACGCCGCAAACCGGCGAGCTGGATGTGGCGACGCGTCACGTGATCGGCGCCTTTCAAATGCATTTCCGGCCGTCGCGCTTCGACGGCATGCCAGATGCGCAGACAGCTGCGCTTCTCCAGGTGTTGAATCAGACAAAATAATGACGCCCGCCCGACGGTGCGGGCTTTTTCCCAATCAGCAGCTATAACTCATTGGTAATTCTTCGGATATTCCCATATGCCTGCTGCTCGAGAGACGCTTCGTAGCTGGTTCTATCGCCCATGGTTTTTGGCGATGCTGGCGGCCGCCCTGAGCAGCGTGTTGCTATTGGCGCTCAGCCTGTTCGTGGCCATTCATCAGATTGAGCAAAACGAAAGCCTGGAAATGAACGCGCAAGGCGAGCGATTTCTTTCGCGCCTTGAGCAGTTGTTCGGGCAACTGCGCGAAGGCCTTGATGATCTGGAGGCCCAACCGCTGCGAACCTGCGACAAAGACATGATCGCTACTTTGCAGCAGGTCACCTTCAATTACCGCTTCGTTTACGAGGCCGCGTATATGGATGCCTCGAAGATCTGCTCCAACCGACCGAGCCAGGAAGGACTGTCGCTGACACGAGCACCGGACATTCAAGACCCCACTTACAGTTATTGGCTGAACACCACCACCGAACCTGATGAAAACCGCGCCGCACTCATGCTCGGACGGGGCAACTTCCGAGTCGCGACCTCTCGCGGACATTTGACCGACATGGTCGACCTGTCGCCGGGCAGCAGTCTTTTGGTGATACTCGACAACGGCACCCGCGCGATTCCGGTGCTGGGCTCCCCGCAAGCCTGGCCACCGACCGTGCCTTGGCCACCGAAGAGCAGCGAAGCCTTGCAAGTCACCCCGACTCGCTTGATTTACCTCATGCCGACCAAAAGCCCCGAATACCAATTGGTGCTGATCACCCCGCGCACCGCCGTGAATGTGCCCACCGCCTGGTGGTGGCTGGTGCCGGCCAGCCTGGCATTGGGAATACTGGTGGGCTTCATGGTGTTTCTGCTGGTGCGTCAGCGGCAGTCGCTGGACGCCGAATTGACCGGTGCGATACGACGTGGCGAGTTGCAGGTGTTGTATCAACCGATCTTCGACCTCGACAGCCGCAACTGCGTCGGAGCCGAAGCCTTGCTGCGCTGGCGCCGGCCGGATGGCACCCTGACCAGCCCCGACCTGTTCATTCCGATGGCGGAGAACACCGGGCAGATCCGTCAGATGACCGACTTCGTCCTGCAACGCCTGCTGGAGCAATTGGGGCAGTTGTTGCGGGCCAATCCGCAACTGTACATCTCGGTCAACCTCGCAGCGTGCGATGTCATGGTGCCGCGAATCGGTCAGGTGATGGCGCGCCTGCTGACCTTGCACCGGGTCGCGGCCAAGCAGATTGCCTTTGAGGTGACCGAGCGGGGATTGATTGACGTGGTGGTGGCCCGGGAAAACCTGCAGGCCTTGCGCGATGTCGGGCATCAGGTGTTGATCGATGACTTTGGCACCGGCTATTGCAGCCTCGCCTATCTGCAAACCCTGCCGGTGGACTGCCTGAAAATCGACAAGGCGTTCATCGATGCGCTGGGGCATGACGCCGCCAGCAGTGGCGTGGCGCCGCATATCATTCACATGGCCCAGTCGCTGCACCTGAAGGTGATTGCCGAAGGCATCGAACATGAAGCCCAAGCCGCATTTTTGAGCAGTGAAGGGGTGAAGTTCGGTCAGGGCTGGTTGTTCGCCCATGCATTGAGCGCCGTACAGTTCATCGAGCTGATTACCCGGGGCCGGCGACTGGCCGGTCGACGCCTGGACGACGAAGCGTAAACGCGCGTTAAACCGCCAACGCCATGTAGAACTGCGTGCCCTGCCCCGGCCGCGAATAAACCCCCATCCGCCCACCATGCAACTGTACGATTTCCTTGCACAACGCCAGGCCGAGCCCCGCGCCACCCTTCTTGCGCCCGACCTGCACAAAAGGCTCGAAGATCCGCCCCTGCTGGCCGTAGGCGATGCCCTCGCCATTGTCCTCGACGCTGATGATCACCCGCTCCCCATGACGCCGCGCCTGCAAGCGTATCTGGCCGTCAGGGCCGGTATGGCGCAAGGCGTTGTCGATCAGGTTGTCGAGCACACGGTCCAGTTGCGGTTGATCGGCCTGCAACCACGGTAACGGACCTTGCACCTCCACCAGCAGGTTGATGCCCTTCTCTTGCGCTGTATCAGCGAACCGCGACCGGGCCCGCTCGAGCAGCTCCTCGATGGAACACGGCGCCAGCGAGAGTTTCTGCAGACCGTTCTGGTAGCGGGAGAAGTTCAGCAAGTCGTTGATCAGTTGCATCAAACGCTGCATCTCTTCATTGACGGTGTCCAGAAGGTCCGCTTCTCGCGAGTCCTGCGCAAAGTGCGTGCGCTCCCGAAACAGGCCGAATGCCATGTGCATCCCGGTGACCGGCGTTCGCAGCTCATGAGACGCACGCAACACGAACTCGCTGCGCACTCGCTCGAAAGCACGCTGCTCGGTGACGTCATGCAACACCATTACCGCGCCCAGAATCTGGGCCTGGGTATGACTGACCGGCGTCAGGCTGTACGTGAGCAACCGCGACTCGCCATCGACCTCGATACTCAGGTCCTCCGGCGCCCGCTCCAACGTGCCGCCACGCAGCACCAGTTGCAGCTGTTGATCCAGCTCGGGGCGTTCGAGCGCGGCACCCAGCCCCTGACCAAGACGATCGGTGTCCCAACCCAACTGGCGCTGCGCCACCGGGTTGAGGTGTTCCAGATGGCCGTCGCGGTCGATCATCAGCAGCCCGTCATCAATGCTGTCGAGCACCGCCTGCAAACGCTGCTGGCCGGCGAGCAATTCGTCGATATTAGTGGCCTGATGCTGACGCAGAGCCTCGGCCATGATCCCGAAACGCTTGGTCAGCAGATTCATTTCCACTGCCGAGGAAATCGGCAGGGTTACCTCGAAATTGCCTTGGCCGATGTTATCGGCGGCCTGCGCCAACGCCTCGATCGGTTCGCCGAAACGACGTGCGATCGCATGAGCGGTGACGAAACCGATGATCAGCACCGCCAACCCGACCAGACCGAGCAGGCCGGCAATCAGCAGCGCTCGTTCCCGCGCCTGACGTTGCGTTTCATTGATGGTATCCAGCGCTCGCTTTTGCTCGGTAATCAGCCCGTTGCGCAACACGTTGAGTTTTTCGGCGAGGTCTTCGTTGCCACTCAGTACATGGGACGGATCGTGTGCCTGGTCCAGCGCCTGAAGAAACCGCAGGTAATCGTCCTTGGCCTGCCTGAAACCGTGTTGGCCGCCCTCTTGATTCTGCTCATGGGCGATGCCTTCATCCACCAACTGAAGATAATGCAGCCTGGACGTTTCAAACGCCGCGGGATCCGATTTTTCGCCCAGCATGAGGATCAGTTGATCGCCCAGGGTCTGACGCATCTTCAGACCCAGATCCAGGGTGACGAAATTGTTGCGAATCAGCGCTTCCTGGGTTCCCGCCATCTGCATCACGCTGACCAGACCGAGCAAAAGCCCCAGCAGCGCCACGGTGATCAAGGCGGAAATACTCAGAAAGAGCCGAGTACGCAACTTCATCGCCAGTTTCATCGCGCAGGGCTCACAGGTTGTACTGCTTGCGTTTGCGGTAGAGCGTCGAAGCGTCGATGCCGAGCGTCTTGGCGGCCTGATCCAGGGTGTCGGCGGTGGCGAGGACCGCGCCGATGTGGGCCTTCTCCAGTTCATCCAGGCTCAGCGCAGCGCCGATACGTGGCGCATTGTTGACCGGGGTTTCGGCCATGCCCAAGTGGCTGATTTCAACCCGTTCCTGTGGACAAATAATGCTCGCTCGCTCGACCACGTTGCGCAGCTCGCGGATGTTCCCGGGCCAGCGATAGCTGAGCAGCGCTTCACGGGCTTCTTCACTGAAAACCCGCGCCGGACGCGCGTATTCCTTGACGAACCGGGCCAGAAAACGCTCAGCCAGGTTCAGAATATCTTCCCGCCGTTCGCGCAGCGGTGGCAGATGCAAGGTGATGACGTTCAGGCGATAGAGCAAATCTTCACGGAAGCGGCCGTCGCGGACCATGTCTTCAAGATTGAGGTTGGTCGCCGCGAGGATGCGCACATCGGCGCGGCGGGTGACCGGATCGCCGACGCGTTCATATTCTTTGTCCTGGATGAAACGCAGTAATTTAGGCTGCAACGTCAGGGGAAAATCGCCGATCTCGTCGAGAAACAGCGTTCCGCCGTCAGCCTGGTTCACTCGCCCGAGCGTGCTTTCACTGGCGCCGGTGAACGCGCCACGGCTGTGACCGAACAGCTCGCTTTCCATCAGTTCGGCGGTCAGCGATGGGCAGTTGATGGTGACGCAGGATTTTTTCGCACGCTTGCTCCAGCCGTGAATGGCCTGGGACAGTTCACCCTTGCCGGTACCGGACTCGCCGAGGATCAGGATGTTGGCATCCGTGCTGGCCACCTGGCGGGCGGTTTCAAGCACCACTTTCATCGCCGGGCTGTGGGAATCCAGACCGTCCTTGGGTTTGCGCACTTCACCTTCCAGCGCCTCCAGACGGGCCGACAGTTGCCGCACTTCCAGTTGCTTGGCGGTGGCAAGGCGCAATTGATCGGGGCTGCACGGCTTGACCAGATAATCAGCGGCGCCGGCCTGAATGGCATCCACCGCGGTGTCCACAGCCGAATGTGCGGTGACAATCACCACGCGCATCCACGGCGCCTGAATGCGCATCTGCGCCAACACGTCGAGGCCATTGTCCTCGCCGAGGCGCAAATCGAGGAAGCACAGGTCGAACACCTGGCGTTGCAGCAGCGCATCGGCCTGCGCCGCGCTGGTGGCGGTAGCGACGCTGTAGCCTTCATCTTCGAGGCAGTATCGGAACGTTCGCAGGATGGCGGATTCGTCATCCACCAGCAGAATGCGGCCTTGATGCTCAGTGGCTGATTCCATTTTCCTACGCTCCTTAAAGAATGATCTTGGTTTAGTCCCGGAATAATCGGGCAAGTTGCATGGTTGATTCTGGTCGATTCCGGCTACAGCAGGGTAGCTCGCCCCTCACCCTACGGCTAATCACCTGATTTTGTTGTTTTTTTATCAGATAGCCGGTTTTCAGTTGATTCCCCATCTTTCCTTGTGACATCCGCGCCCTCCCCGCAATTCAAAAAAAATGAAAGTTCCTACAAATCCATCGTGCATTACGCACGACTGTGGAAGAGCCATCGTGCAGGATGCGTCCGGCATGAATTTCATAGAAATCATAACTAGCTGATTTTATTGATATTTATCGTCGTTAAAAGCTGGCATGCAGGCTGCAACAACCTGATTAACCAGGGCATTCAGAAACGAGGCCCATAACAAGATCACTACAGAGTGGGAGGAGCTTCAGGATGAATCGCCAACGTGCCGCCCAATTGCGTATCTCGCCACTGCATATCCAGCAAGGCCTGTTTGCTGTTCTGGCGCTTTTGATCACCTTGATCGGCGGCCAGCAGTTTCAGCGTTGGGAGCAGAGCCAGCAGCAAGAAGCGCCACGCGTGTCGATTCAGCATCCGACCCAAACCCACTTCAGTGCCGTCAGCAGCAGCTTCGCTGACAGCGCCCCGACGCGAATGATGGATGTCGACCAGGCTCAGCCTGCGGACGAGCTGACACGTCAGGAGCGTTGGGTGTTCTAGACACACGAACTTGGCGCGCTCGCTGCGCCGGGAAACGCACCACAAGTAGCCTCTCTAAATAGAAGCGTAAGGAGAATCACCATGTTGAGCTGGGCAATCACATTCTTGATCATTGCCATCATCGCTGCAGTACTGGGCTTCGGTGGTATCGCGGGCACCGCCACGGGTATCGCCAAGATTCTCTTTGTCGTGTTCCTGGTGATGTTCATTGCTTCGTTCTTCTTCGGCCGTCGCGGTCGAGGTTGAAGATGAGCGTTTCACCCAAAACGTTGGCAGCCGCCCTGCTCCCGGGCGGCAGTGCCATCGCGATGGCGGCCAGGCACGGCGAAGAAAACAACTGAAGAAAGATCCGGGCTGGTACCGAATTTGTCACACGAAAGAAGCAATATTGCTTCTCTCCAATGCGCTACCTGAGGAAGGTAGACGCATGACCAAGGGGTCGGGACGTTCTGCCTGTTTCAGGGGCGGAGTGACCTACGGGTACAGGGAGTACCTGCGAAAGGGCCGGGTCAGGAAAAAGCTGCGACGCAAGTTCGTCGTCCCTCCGTGGCTCGACGGGCTTGCGAAGAGCTTGCGCGCAAAGCTTTGAAATAGAGCGATCCATCCGGTTTCGCTGTTCCAACCTCTCATTCGCACGACTATTCACCGGAAAATACTTTTCCCGGTGTTTCTTGCGTAACCGTACATCGAGAAAAAACTGCCTTATTTTGCAGCGATTTCTCACCTCTGATTGTCGGATTTTTCTGAAATACCCCTCTCGCACCACTGATCAAAAAACACCCAACCTGCCCGGAGATGGCCGGTTCACGGCACATATGCCTGCCGAAATGTCATATTCGAACCGTTTGCGACGTCGCTTTCAGTGAAAAAACCTCATGCCGATTCGGCATAGGGTAGGCGTTTACGGCATTAGACGTCGCATCCTTGCATCGGAATAGTTGCGCCTTTTTTCGCCTGCCAGAGAGCCATAAATACTCGCTCCGGGGCACCTTATACGGGGGCAGATGCACAAGACTTTTTCGCCAAAAGCGTTCCAGTTCCCGCATCTGCCTGAGTCAAACGCAAGTAAGGGTAAAGATATGAAGAAGGCAAAGCTTAGCCTCGCCTGGCAGATCCTCATCGGTCTGGTATTGGGGATTGCAATCGGTGCGCTGCTCAACCATTTCAGTGCCGAAAAGGCTTGGTGGATCAGCAACGTTCTGCAACCAGCAGGCGATATCTTTATCCGTCTGATCAAGATGATCGTGATCCCGATCGTGATCTCGTCGTTGGTCGTCGGTATTGCGGGCGTCGGTGACGCGAAGAAGCTCGGCAGCATCGGCCTCAAGACGATCATCTACTTCGAAGTCGTCACCACCATCGCCATCGTCGTTGGCCTGCTGCTCGCCAACCTGTTCCACCCGGGTGCCGGCATCGACATGAGCACCCTGGGTACCGTGGATATTTCCAAGTACCAAGCGACCGCCGCCGAGGTACAGCATGAACACGCGTTCATCGAAACCATCCTCAACCTGATCCCATCCAACATCTTCGCGGCCATGGCCCGCGGCGAAATGCTGCCGATCATCTTCTTCTCGGTGCTGTTCGGTCTCGGTTTGTCGAGCCTGAAGCCCGAGTTGCGCGACCCACTGGTAACGATGTTCCAGGGCGTGTCGGAAAGCATGTTCAAGGTCACCCACATGATCATGAACTACGCCCCGATCGGCGTATTCGCACTGATCGCGGTGACCGTAGCCAACTTCGGCTTCGCGTCCCTGCTGCCGCTGGCCAAACTGGTGATCCTGGTTTACGTCGCCATCGCCTTCTTCGCCTTCGTGGTGCTGGGCCTGATCGCTCGCCTGTTCGGTTTCTCGGTGATCAAGCTGATGCGCATCTTCAAGGATGAGCTGGTACTGGCCTACTCCACCGCCTCCTCCGAAACCGTGCTGCCACGCGTGATCGAGAAGATGGAAGCCTACGGCGCACCGAAAGCCATTTGCAGTTTCGTGGTACCGACTGGTTACTCGTTCAACCTTGACGGTTCGACCTTGTATCAGAGCATCGCGGCAATCTTCATTGCCCAGCTCTATGGCATCGACCTGTCGATCAGCCAGCAATTGCTGCTGGTACTGACCCTGATGGTCACCTCCAAAGGCATCGCCGGTGTTCCGGGCGTGTCCTTCGTGGTGCTGCTGGCAACCTTGGGCAGCGTGGGCATCCCGCTGGAAGGCCTGGCGTTCATAGCCGGTGTCGACCGCATCATGGACATGGCGCGTACTGCTCTGAACGTGATCGGCAATGCCCTGGCCGTGTTGGTCATCGCCCGTTGGGAAGGCATGTACGACGACGCCAAGGGCCAGCGCTACTGGAACTCCCTGCCGCACTGGCGCAGCAAGGAAAAGCTGCCGGTCGGCGAAGTGTCCAACAACTGACGCAGATCCCTGTAGGAGCGAGGCTTGCCCGCGAATGGGACGCCGCGGTATTTCAGTTAAACCGCGTTATCGTTCTTCGCTGGCAAGCCATGCTCCTACAGGACGCGGTTGCACGTACATTATGTGTACGACGCAATTGCACAAACGAACCCCGGAGAAATCCGGGGTTTGTCGTTTCTGGCTACCCCGCTATCATTCGCCGCATTCTTCGGGGGATTTACTGATGCTCAATGGCCTTTGGCTTGGCTTCTTCATTGTGGCGGCCGTGTCGGCGCTGGCGCAGTGGCTGATCGGCGGGAATGCCGGGATCTTCGCGGCGATGGTGGAAAGCATTTTCGCCATGGCCAAGTTGTCGGTCGAGGTCATGGTCCTGCTGTTCGGCACCCTCACCCTCTGGCTGGGTTTTCTGCGGATCGCCGAAAAGGCCGGGATCGTCGAGTGGCTGGCCAGAGCGCTGGGCCCGTTGTTCCTGCGTCTGATGCCAGAAGTGCCGGCCGGTCACCCCGCCATCGGCCTGATCACCCTGAACTTCGCCGCCAACGGCCTGGGTCTGGACAACGCCGCTACGCCGATCGGCCTTAAAGCCATGAAGGCGCTGCAAGAGCTCAACCCCAGCGACACCATTGCCAGCAACGCGCAGATCCTGTTCCTGGTGCTCAACGCCTCCTCCCTGACCCTGTTGCCGGTGACGATCTTCATGTATCGCGCGCAGCAAGGCGCGCCGGATCCGACGCTGGTGTTCCTGCCGATCCTGCTGGCCACCAGTTGCTCGACCATCGTCGGTTTCCTGGCTGTCGCCTTCATGCAACGCCTGCGCGTCTGGGACCCGGTGGTGCTGGCCTATATGATTCCCGGTGCCCTGATCCTTGGTAGTTTCATGGCGTTGCTGGCAACGCTCTCGGCCACCGCGCTAGCCAGTTTGTCGTCGATCCTCGGCAATCTGACGCTCTTCGGGATAATCATGCTGTTCCTGGTGATCGGCGCGCTGCGCAAAGTGAAGGTCTACGAGGCCTTCGTCGAAGGTGCGAAAGAAGGCTTCGACGTGGCGAAGAATCTGCTGCCGTATCTGGTGGCGATGCTCTGTGCCGTCGGTGTACTACGGGCGTCCGGCGCGCTGGATTTCGGCCTCGACGGGATTCGGCACCTGGTGGAATGGGCCGGTTGGGACACGCGCTTCGTCGATGCGCTGCCGACAGCGATGGTCAAACCGTTCTCCGGTAGCGCCGCCCGGGCGATGCTGATCGAAACCATGAAGACGTCCGGGGTAGACAGCTTCCCTGCCTTGGTAGCGGCGACGATTCAGGGCAGTACGGAAACGACGTTCTATGTGCTGGCCGTGTACTTCGGCGCGGTGGGGATTCAGCGGGCACGGCATGCGGTGGGGTGTGCGTTGCTGGCGGAGCTGGCCGGGGTGCTCGGCGCCATTGGCGTCTGCTACTGGTTCTTCGGGTGAGTTTGGGATTTTTCGCTGGCAAGCCAGCTCCTACAGGATTGTGGCGTTCACACACCATGCGTACAACACCGAACCTGTAGGAGCTGGCTTGCCGGCGATAAGGTCCGCAGGACCTTCAGGGCCTAACTGGCGGCGCGACTTTCTGTCCTTGCTCAACCGCCCAATCCACCACCTGCGCCGTCAGCTGATCGCTCGCCTGGCCAAACCCGGCCACCACCGCCGGCACCTTCACATCGCTCAGCGGCTGACGCACTTCGAAGCGGCGGCTGGCGAGAATGCGCTGGTCGTAACCACGTACCAGCAACGCATCCAGACGCACAACAACACTCGCCGCGGTGCCTTGGTATTCAGTCTGGAACGCTTGCAAACTCCCGCCCAACTCCAGATCCGCCTGGAAATTGCTGTCATCGGTGCTCAACAACGGCACCCGGCCATCGCGCTGGAAACCATCGAGCAGACGATTGCGCAGCAGCACCGGCGCCGGATCGCTCCAGCGTGAAGCCTTGTAGCTGCTGATCAGGTCGCCTTGCGGTATCACGGCGATTTGCGGACTGTTCAACGCCTCGCTGGCCTGCGGTTTGGTGAGGCGCAGTGACCAGCGTTGCGCCGTGCCATAACTGCCCGAAACGCTGCCCTGGACCGAGGGCAACCGGTAGACGTCGGACGGTTCGGACTTGGGCAGGATCGAGCAGGCGCCGGTCAGCGTAAAAACGCCGAGGAGGGCGATGTGAGTCAGCTTCATGGCGTGAACTCCTTGTTCTTGTCATTGCCCAGCAAGTAACCGCTCGGGTTGGCTTCCAGGCGCTGGGAAATAGCGCGCAACGAGGTCAGGGTGTCGCGCAACTCACGTACAGCCGGGGCCAGGCCATTGAGGCCTTGCATGCCGCTGTTGAGCGAATCCTGGTTGTTGGTGAGCAACTTGTTGATGGTCGCGCTGCTTTGTTCCAGCGACTTCATGGCTTGCTCGGCGCTGCCGAACATCTGCTTGCCCTGATCGTTGAGCAAACCGTTGGCGTTGCGCATCAGCGTCGACGTCTGTTCCAGCATCGCACCAGCCTGCTTGCCGACCGATGCCAGTTGCTGCATCGCCTGACGGATGTCACCGCGCTGATCGGCGATGGTGCCGGTGGTTTGTTCCAGGTGTTCGAGGGTCTTGCTGATGCGCTCGACGTTCTCCGACGAAAACATCTGATTGGCGTTGTGCATCAACACGTTCACGCCAGCCATCAAGTCGTTGCTGTCGTTGAGCAAACGGGCGATGGGCGAGGGCGAGGCCACAATCGTCGGCAAGTTGCCGTCGTGACCCTTGAGCGTCGGGCTCTGCGGCGTGCCGCCACTGAGCTGGATGATCGAGGTGCCGGTGATCCCGGTCAGCGCCAGTTTGGCCTGGGTGTCTTCCTTGATCGGCGTATCGCCGCCGAGGCGAATCCGCGCCAGCACGCGACGCGGGTCTTTCGGGTCCAGGCGCAAGGTCACCACATCGCCGACCTTGATCCCGCTGTACTGCACGGCGCTGCCCTTGGACAAGCCGCTGACCGCCTCGTTGAAGACGATCTCGTAATCCTTGAACTCGGTGTCGACGCTGGACTTGGCCAGCCAAAGGCCGAAGAGCAGGGCGCTTGCCACCACAATCACAGTGAACAGGCCGATCAATATGTGATGGGCTCGGGTTTCCATGTCAGACCTCGTTAAGCTGTTGAGCGGCTGTCAGCGCCGCGCGGCCGCGAGGGCCATGGAAGTATTCGTGAATCCACGCGTCGTCGGTTTCCGACACCTTGTCGATGGCGTCCGCCACCAGCACTTTCTTCTGCGCCAGTACCGCCACGCGGTCGGTGATGGTGTAGAGCGTGTCGAGGTCGTGGGTCACCAGAAACACGCTCAACCCCAACGCGTCGCGCAGGGTCAGGATCAATTGATCGAAGGCTGCCGCGCCAATCGGATCGAGGCCGGCGGTGGGCTCGTCGAGGAACAGGATGTCCGGGTCCAGCGCCAGGGCCCGGGCCAGCGCCGCGCGCTTGATCATGCCGCCGGACAGCGAAGCGGGGTACTTGTCCGCCGCCGACAGCGGCAACCCGGCCAACGCCAGTTTCACCGCCGCCAGGTGTTCGGCATCGTTGCGGCTCAGCCCGGCGTGTTCGATCAGGGGCAGGGCGACGTTCTCGGTCACGGTCAGCGAAGAGAACAGCGCGCCTTTCTGAAACAGCACACCGAAGCGCCGTTCGACCATCGAGCGCTCGTGCTCGGACAGGGTCGGCAGGTTTTTACCAAACACTTTCACCACACCTTCGCTGGGCTGGCGCAGGCCGACAATGCTGCGCAACAGCACCGACTTGCCACTGCCGGAACCGCCGACCACCGCGAGGATTTCGCCCTTGTACAAATCCAGGTCGAGGTTCTCGTGCACGCTCTGGCGACCGAAGCGATTGCACAGCCCACGGACCTCAATCACCGCCTCGGAGGGCGCTCGGGGTAGACGACTCACCAGCCCATCTCCATGAAAAACAGCGCGGCCACGGCGTCGAGCACGATCACCACGAAAATCGACTGCACCACGCTCGACGTGGTGTGCGCCCCGACCGACTCGGCGCTGCCGCTGACCTTGAAGCCTTCAAGGCAACCAATGGCGGCGATCAGGAAGGCAAAGATCGGCGCTTTGACGATGCCGACCAGAAAGTGTTGAACGCCGATGTCGGTTTGCAGCAGCGACAAGAACATCGCCGGCGAGATATCCAGCGCCACGGCGCAGACCACGCCACCGCCGACAATCCCCGAGAGCATCGCCACAAAGGTCAGCATCGGCAGCGCCACCAGCAGCGCCAGCACGCGTGGCACCACCAGCAACTCCATCGGGTCGAGACCCAAGGTGCGGATGGCGTCGATTTCTTCGTTGGCCTTCATCGAGCCGATCTGCGCGGTAAACGCACTGGCGGTGCGCCCGGCCATCAGGATCGCGGTGAGCAACACGCCGAATTCACGGAGGAAGGAGAACGCCACCAGGTCCACGGTGAAGATGCTCGCACCGAAACTCGCCAACACCGTTGCGCCGAGAAACGCCACCACGGCGCCCACCAGAAAGGTCAGCAGGGCGACGATGGGCGCGGCGTCGAGGCCGGTCTGTTCGATGTGCGCGACCATAGGCGTGATGCGCCAGCGCTTCGGACGGAACAGCCCACGGGCGATGGTTTCCAGTATCAGACCGACGAAGCCCAGCAGTTGCAGGGTGTCTTGCCAGACGGCATCCACTGCGCGACCGATACGGGTCAGCAACTGAATGCCGACGCTGATTTCCGCTTCCTTGATCGGTACGCAGAAGTCGGTCATCGAGCAATAAACGGTCTGCAACAACGCACGATCGGCGACAGACAAGGTGCAATCCGGATGTTCCGCGGATTTTCCGAGACGGTCCGAACCGAGCAATTCCACCAGCAGCGATGCCCCGGCAGTGTCGAGCGCGCCGAGGCCATTGAGGTCGATGTGGGTTTTGTCGTCGTATTGGCCGCGAAGCTTTTCGCTCAGGTCCTTGAGTTCGGCGTAATGGGCAAGCGTCCAGTCACCCGTCACCCGCAACTGAGCGGGGGAGTGAGCGGCGTCCAGTTGGGCATTGCCGGCCATTGTGCTGCTGGTCATAAGCTCCGTGCTTGTTCGGCTGTTACGCAGAGCTACGTAATAGCACGAACCGCATTACTTTTCTTTGGTCGGTGTGCTGTCCGTGATCGTGAAGCGCAACACCCCGATCAATTGGCCGTCTTCGGTCAGCACCCGAACCTGCCACTTGCCCGCCGGGTTACCGGGGAAGTTCTGCTTGTGGGTCCAGGCGCGATAGCCTTCCTTGCGCCCGCCGTGGATGTCCAGGGCGATGCGGTCGACCTCTTTGCCGTTGAACTGCCACACATGGTAAATGCGCTCGTCGAGACCGCGCGGGGCATTGATCGCGGTGTAGGCGTACAGGCCATCGCCACGGATCTGCTCGGCACTGACTTCTTCCAGACTCTTGCCCGGCGTGCGGTCCTGCATCTGGGTGCTGATTGCCACATCGGTCATCCACAGCGTGGCTGGCGGCACCCACGAGCGCAACACCCAACCCACGCCGCCGATGCCGACGGTGATGCTCAGGATTGCCAGCGCATTTCGCACGGTGCGAATAGGGAAGATCGACGCCAGGCTCGGGAACGACAGCACGACGGCGGTGCCCAGCGCCAGTTTGAAACTCTGGGAGGTGGTCAGGTGCAGGATGACGGGCAGGGCGGTCAGCAGCGCGGCAAACAGCGTCAGCGTATGCAATGCCAGGAACGCCCAGCGCCGGGGCGCCAGCCACTTGTAGTAAAGCGGATCAGTGATGGAAATCAGCGCGGCGATGCCCAGCAGCCCGGTGAAGAACAACTGGCCGCTGTTCCAGGTGGTGGTGATGAAAAAGAACGGCAGGACGAAAAACAGGCTTTCCTGGTGAATCATCTGCGTCGCATAACGCAGCAACGGCTGGGGAATTTCCCGTTTGAAGATTCGGGTGAAGAGCTTGGTGAGGCTGTTTTCCAGCATCAGCCAGATCCAGCTCAACACCATGATGATGGTGATCCACGTCGCCAGGCCTTGCTGACGATCCACCAGCATGAAGCTGCCGACCCCGGAAATGAAACCACCGAGCGCAATGACCCCGGGATAGCGCTTCATCAGTTCGAGTATGCGCTGTACGAACAAGGTCAGGGTAGGCATTCGGCGGTTCACAATAGTCGTAGGAAAAAACCCCGACAGGGTACCGCCCGGGGGGCGGTGTGGCGAGGGTCAACCGTATTCACGGATACACGCCGAACTGTAGGAGCCGGCTTGCCGGCGATGGACGTAAGGGCGCCGGGTTTATCCAGTAAACACGCGTTATCGTTAACGATCATCGCCGGCAAGCCGGCTCCTACAGGGGGCCTCGGTGTTTGCGGTGGAGGCGCCACGCCAACAGCCCGAGCACCATCAAAGCGAACGCCCCGGCAATTGCCCACAGCACCTGGTCATAACTCATCAACGGCTTCTCGATCCGCAGATAACCCGGCTGCAAGAGCAATTCACGCATGGCCTTGTTGGCTTTTTCCAGCGTAACCCCCTGGAGCTCCTTGGCCGGGTCGGCGAAGCGGCCGTCTTCGTAGTCGCTCAACGCGCTCCAGTAGTAATCGGCCAACGCGCTGTTGCCTTGCACGGCCCAGGCCTGGCGCGCGATGGCGGCCTGCTTGAGACGGTTGAAGGTGCCGGCGTCCAGACCGTCCTTGAGCAACCCGGCCTTCAACTCATCCAGCACCTGTTCCGCCGCTGTCACATCGTCGCGCTCAAGGTCGGCGTTGAGGCTCATGAAACCCACGCCGCCAAACACTTCGCGCTCAGCGGAAGGGCCGTAGGACAGACCATGGGCGAGGCGCATCTGACGATAGAGCGCCCAGTCCAGATAATCCTTGAGCAGGTCGAAGGTTTCGTCGTGCTGATCCGCCAGCACGGGCTCCGGCACCAGCCAGTGCAACTTGGCACCCGCGCCGACGATACCGTGACTCAGCGTGCGTTCATGGGCTGCGCTGGCGTTGATTTCCGGCAGCGGCGGGTGATCGGTAGGGTCAACCGCATCAAGCTCGCCCCAGGCCCGCTCCAGATAACCCGGCAGCAAGCGGTCGAGGTCGCCGACCACGATCAGGGTCATGTTATTGGGCGCGTACCACGCCTTGCGTACCTTCTCCAGTTGTTCGCGGGTCAGGTAATCGACCTCGGCCCGCTCCGGGCATTTAAGGCCCAGTTCCACGGCCAGTTGATTGCTCGCGGTGTGGCCCAAGTCCTGACGATCCAGCCACCGTTGCAGGTGCGAGTAATGGCCGCCGTCTTCGCGCTCGACCACTTTCTTGGCAGCGTTGATCGCGTTGTCGTCGATTCGGGTCTGGGTCAACAGCGCCAACAGCAGGTCGAGGACCTTGCGCTGGTTTTTCGCCGGGGCCTCGATGACGAACGTGGTGTCGGCGTTGCTGGTGTAGGCGTTCCACTCGCCGCCCAGCGCCTGCATGCGCTCTTCCAGACCACCTTCGCCGGTGGCGTCGATGCCACTGAACAGCAAGTGTTCGAGCAGGTGCGGAAGCTCCTTGTCGGCGCAGTTGAAATCATCGATGCCGACGCCGACCACCAGACGAATCGCCACATGCCCGCGCTCGGTGCCGGGCTTGAGCAGCAATTGCAGGCCGTTGGGCAGCGTATAGCCCTCGACCTGGAAGCGGTCCAGGGCAAAGGAGGGGAATGATCCGAGCAACAGGCAGGCGAACAACAAACAACGCATAGCGAGTTTCCATACGGCCAATTGGAGATCCGTGTTGTCCTTCAGGCCGCCATCGCGAGCAGGCTCGCTCCCACAGTGGATCGTCGGTCTCACTTAAATCAACTGTGGGAGCGAGCCTGCTCGCGATGGCGGCGTGAAGGCTGAATACATGTTACTGACTGACCACACTGCCAGACGTTCAAGGCGAATGTGTGATGTCAGCCAAATCATCTACAGCGAGCGCACCGGTGTCAGACGTTTCCAGCACCACGTAAGCACTGCTGCAAAACAGAGAATTCAGACGCTTCATGTCGGCGATCAGCTCCAGGTGCAGCGAGCTGGTCTCGATACTCTGCACAATCTTACGTTGCAACCGGCTGACGTGAGCATGGGCCAGGCGGCGTTCCTGTGCACGAAAGCGACGCTTCTCCCGCAGTAACTGGCGGGCACTTTCCTTGTCGGCGCTGAGGAACACCGACAACCCCAGGCGCAAATTGGAAATCAGCTGGCTGTGCAGCCCCGCCAATTCGTCCAGGCCGACCTCGGAAAAAGACCGGCGCTGCGAGGTTTTCTGTTGCTGCACCTTGCGCAACATGCGCTCGATCAGATCGCTGGCGAGTTTGAGGTTGATCGCCAGCTCAATGATTTCCGCCCAACGCCGACTGTCCTGCTCGCTGAGGTCTTCACGGGGCATTTGCGCCAGATAGAGCTTGATCGAGTTGTAGAGCGCATCCACATCATCGGTCAGGCGACGCATTTCCTGGGTGACGGCAGTTTGCTTGCCGCGCAGCACGTCGAGCATGGCTTCGAGCATGCTGTCGATCAGATCGCCGATGCGCAGGGTTTCCCGGACGGCGTTGGCCAGCGCCAGGCTGGGGGTGACCAGCGCCGTCGGATCAAGGTGCCGTGGTTTGGCCGTGCCGTTGATTTCCGGACGCTCCGGCAAAAGCCAGGCACACAGCCTGGCCATTATCCCGACCGTCGGCAGCAAGATCAGGCAGCGAGCCGTGTTGTAGAGCAGGTGGAAGCCGATGACCATTTCCTGGGGGCTGAAGTCGAGGCTGTCGATCCAGTGCACCAACGGGTCGAGCACAGGAATGATCAGCAACAGGCCAATCAGCTTGTACAGCAGGCTCCCGAGCGCCACCTGACGGCCCGCGGCGTTCTGCATGCTGGTGCTCATGAACGCCAGAATGCCGCTGCCGATGTTGGCGCCGATCACCAGGCCGATGGCCACCGGCAAGCTGATCACGCTGGCGCCTGCCAGGGTCGCGGTCAGCAGGACGGCGGCCAGGCTGGAGTAGGAAACCATCGCGAACAGGGCGCCGACCAAGGCGTCGAGCAGGATGTCGCCGGTCAGCGAGGCGAAGATGACCTTGACCCCTTGCGCCTGGGTGATCGGCGCCGCCGCTTCGACGATCAGTTGCAGGGCCAGAATGATCAGGCCCAGACCGATGGCCACCCGGCCCATCTGGCCGAGCCGCGTCTGTTTGCGCGACAGGAAGAAAATCACCCCGAGAAAAATCAGCAGCGGCGACAGCCATGACAAATCGAACGTCAGCACCCGTGCCATCAGCGCGGTACCGACATCGGCGCCGAGCATGGTCGCCAGCGCAGGCATCAGCGCCATCAGGCCCTGGCCGACGAAGGAGGTGACGAGCATGGCGGTGGCGTTGCTGCTCTGGACCATGGCGGTCACGACTATGCCGGCGATGAACGCCAGCCAGCGCTTGGACATGTTCTGGCCGATCACATGGCGCAGGTTGGAACCGTAGACCCGCAGGATGCCGGTTCGGACGATGTGCGTGCCCCAGATCAGCAAGGCCACGGCAGATAACAAATTGAGCAGGGTGAGCATAAGGGCCCCCTGTGGTGGTAGCGCCCCAAAGGAGCAAGTTGACGGTGCCGCGCGACTTTCTACGTTGTGTACTTAAGCTGTAGTTGGCTAACGGTCTGCGCGCCAGCATCGCATAGCTAAAGAGGTGATTGAAACAAAACTGTCATGAAAACAGCTTGATGCAGACGTGAAAAAGGGGCCCGAAGGCCCCCGATTCATGTAGGAGCGAGCCTGCTCGCGATGGTCGTTAACGAAGACGCTCGCTTACAGGATAAACGCGGCGCCCCTGAGTCCATCGCGAGCAGGCTCGCTCCCACAGGTTTTACGTGTGGCTTATTGCCCAGGAATATCCTTGCGCAGTTTCACCGGATCCTGCTGTTTCTTCTTCTTCGCAATCGCGGTGCGCATCTTGATGTTGATCGCTTCCACCGCCAGCGAGAACGCCATGGCGAAGTAGACGTAGCCTTTTGGCACGTGCACATCGAAGGATTCGGCAATCAGCACGGTACCGACGATCAGCAGGAACGCCAACGCCAGCATCTTCAGCGACGGGTGCTTGTCGATGAACGAGCTGATGGTGCCGGAAGCCAGCATCATCACCAGCACAGCCACAACGATTGCAGCGACCATGACCGGTACGTGGGAGACCATGCCGACGGCGGTGATCACCGAGTCCAGCGAGAACACGATGTCGATGATCGCGATCTGGATGATGGTGTAGAGGAAGTTGCCGCCCTTGCCGCCCGGCTCTTCATTGGTTTCGTCTTCACCTTCCAGCGCGTGGTACATCTCTTGCGAGCTCTTCCACAGCAGGAACAGACCACCGAAGAACAGGATCAGGTCTCGCCCGGAAATGCCCTGGCCGAACACTTCGAACAAGTCAGCGGTGAGGCGCATGACCCAGGTGATCGACAGCAGCAACAGAATCCGCGTGACCATGGCCAGCGCCAGGCCGAAGATTCGGGTGCGCGCCTGCATGTGCTTGGGCATGCGGCTGACCAGGATCGAAATCATGATGATGTTATCGATACCCAGGACGATTTCCAGGGCGGTCAGGGTAAAGAAGGCAACCCAGATTTCAGGGTTGGTCAGCCATTCCATGTGTATTCCTTTGAGCGAGTGTTAAACCACAAAGGGCCCGGGCTTCAAACAACGAAGCCTGGACCCCCAGTGGTGAGTCTTGGGCTTATAGAGTGCTGAACAGCGGAAAAATCCCCATCAGCAATGCTGCAACCAGTATGCACATGCACACCAGCACTGCCCATTTCAGGGTAAAGCGCTGATGGTCACCGAAGTCGATACCGGCCAGGGCCACCAACAAATAGGTCGATGGTACCAGCGGGCTCAGCAAGTGGACGGGCTGACCGACGATCGAGGCACGCGCCATTTCAACCGCGGTTATACCGTAATGACTGGCCGCTTCGGCAAGTACTGGTAACACGCCGTAATAAAATGCGTCGTTCGACATGAAGAACGTGAACGGCATGCTCACCAGCGCGGTGATCACGGCCAGGTACGGGCCGAGGAAATCCGGGATGACCGCCAACAGGCTCTTCGACATCGCATCGACCATGCCGGTGCCCGACAGGATACCGGTGAAGATGCCTGCCGCGAAGATCAAACCGACCACTGCCAGCACGCTGCCGGCGTGGGCCGCAACGCGATCCTTCTGCTGTTGCAGGCAAGGGTAGTTGACGATCATGGCAATACTGAACGCCACCATGAACAGCACCGGCAACGGCAGCAGGCCTGCGATCAGGGTGCACATCAGTGCGAATGTCAGGGCACCGTTGAACCAGATCAGCTTTGGACGACGGGCGTCCGGGAACTGCGAAACGCTGATTTCGCTGTGGTCGATTTCGTCGCCCACCAGGTGCAGCTCACCCAGACGCGCACGTTCACGTTTGCCGTAGAAGTAAGCGATGGCCAGGATGGCCAGGACACCGGCACCCATCGCCGGAATCATCGGTACGAAGATCGCCGACGGGTCCACATGCAACGCACTGGCCGCACGGGCAGTCGGACCGCCCCATGGGGTCATGTTCATCACGCCACCGGCGAGGATGATCAGGCCAGCCATAATCCGCGGGCTCATGCCGATGCGGCTGTAGAGCGGCAGCATGGCGGCCACGCAGATCATGTAAGTGGTCGCGCCGTCACCATCGAGGGAGACGACGAGCGCCAGTACGGCGGTGCCGACCGAAACTTTCAACGGGTCGCCCTTGACCAGTTTGAGGATCTTGCGCACGGCCGGGTCGAACAGGCCGGAGTCGATCATCAGGGCGAAGTAGAGGATGGCGAACATCAGCATCACGCCGGTCGGCGCAAGCTTGGTGATGCCTTCGAGCATCATCGGGCCGATCTTCGGCGCAAAACCGCCGAACAGGGCGAAGACGATTGGAATGATGATCAGGGCGATCAGCGCAGACAGGCGCTTGGTCATGATCAGGAACATGAACGTGATGACCATGGCGAAGCCAAGGAAAGTCAGCATGGGAATACTCCAGGCGTAGCGCGGCTAGGGAATGGGCGAACCGGGTGGGTCAGCGCAGAACGGGAAGCACGAGGCGTACGGGCGGAGTTGCGGCGAAGCGGCGAGTATCAAAGGACATCAGGGTCACCATTGTTGTTGTTAAATGGGCTGTGCGAGCGATAAAACACTGGCATTGGCCGACCGGTCTGTTGCCGGTAGTGGGGGCGATCCTAATCGGGGAAGCTTTCACCCAGCTTTCGCCGATGAAAGCATTGACCGGATGTGCGACCGGTCGTCGGACGGGTGGCAGGGCGTGAGACCGAGTTGAGGCCATCGCGAGCAGGCTCACTCCCACATTGATCTCGTCGCCCCCCATTCTGTATTCACTGAAGATCTAATGTGGGAGCGAGCCTGCTCGCGATAGCGTCGGTGCATACGCATCAGGAGGAAACAGCATGGCAAACATTCACACAGGCGGCTGCCACTGCGGACAACTGCGCTATCAATTCAGCGGACCTTTGAGAGACATCGCCCACTGCCACTGCTCAATCTGCCGACGAGTCAGCGGCGGGATCGTGACCACCTGGATCACCGTGCCCGCATCGACCTTTGAATGGCTGAAAGGCACACCGGCGCAGTACGCCTCGTCATCCAGTTGCGTACGATATTTCTGCCCGAACTGTGGGGCGCAACTCGCGCTGGTGACACACCTCAGTCCCGCGAGCATCGACCTGACCATCGCCACCCTCGATCATCCCGAGCAGGCTCCGGCCGAGCGGCACATCTGGACCGACAGCCGTCTGCCCTGGCTGCACCTGGACGAACACCTGCCGGGCGAAGCCGAAGAAACACTTTGATCAAAAAATAGACAGGTCCAGTGGCCGGATCGCCCCCATCCAGATGGCATGTTCGGTGTGGTCGAGCAGATCGTCGCCGGTGTCCGGGTGCAGGAACACCACCAAGCCCTTGCGGTTGAGCGCCAGCCACGGCAACACGTCGCCGATGAGTTCCGGCCCGAATGCCAGTTGGCAACTCCAGTC
Source organism: Pseudomonas sp. BF-R-01 (assembly GCF_019946615.1). Classification (NCBI taxonomy): domain Bacteria; kingdom Pseudomonadati; phylum Pseudomonadota; class Gammaproteobacteria; order Pseudomonadales; family Pseudomonadaceae; genus Pseudomonas; species Pseudomonas sp. BF-R-01. The sequence goes on along the minus strand of NZ_JAGYFX010000014.1, from coordinate 6,236 downwards.
CGGATGCGGGCCGACCGGACGTTCGTGCACCCGACCCATTTTCAGCGGAAACAGCTGCGCCGCCTGCTCACACAAGGCTCGCGCCTGGTCGATGGTGCTGGCGTCGAAATACACGTGGGCGTGGTAACCCTTGATCTGTTGCATCTGAAACCCTCTGAATCCCTGTCGAACCCTCACCGTCTCCCACAGGTCAAATGCTATACACCCAGGAAACGGAGCCCAGTCATGAAAAATGCCGAAACCCCGGTGGTAAAAGTGGTGCTTTATGGTGCCATGAGTAGCCTGGGCAGTGCGCTGATGGCTGAGATGCTGCGGCGGCAACACGAAGTGATCGCCATCCTTGATGACTTGACGGCACTCGCGCCACGTCCGGGTTTGCGCACCAAGACGGGCGACCTGTTTGAGGCCGAGCGCGTCAAACAAAGCGTCGCGGGCTGTTCGGCCGTCATCTGTCTATTAGACGCACCAGGCTTGCCGTTCAACAGCGAACACGTTGAAAAAACCATTGTTCCGGGCCCGGTCGAACAGGTGCTCGCCGTCGATGCGCTGATAGCCGGCATGCAGGCTGCCGGCATTGCCCGACTGTTTCTGGTGGGGGATTTCGAGGTGTTGGACGATCCGGAGATTGAGGATCAACTGCAACGCCACGCCGCCGAAGAAATCCGCGAATCCCTGCAAAGCAGTAAGTTGCACTGGACGCTGGTGAATGCACCGCGTGGCATCCCGGGGCTGACGATCGAGCATTTCAGCCACGCCAGCAGCAGCCTGGAACCGGGGCTGGCCGAACCGCTGGATCGCTTGAAACGTGTCGCGATAGGGATCGCCGATGAATTGCACTTCAATCTTCACGTGGGCGAACACGTGAATTTCGTGGCGACTTCAGAGTAGTGAACGCTCGGGCCGCGCCCGGACGACCTTCTTGCTTTCACACCGCAATCGAAGGCAAAGGCAGGCCATTCAGCGATTGCGCACTGCTGGCCTGCTCGGCCATCAACCAATCCACAAACTGTTGAATCAACACCCCACGCCGTTTGCGTTGGGGCAGGACCACGTAATAGCCCTGCCGGGACATCACCGTTTCAGCAATTGGCCGACACAACAAACCTTGCGCCAGCAAGTTATCCACAAGGTGCCGCCAGCCAATCGCCACGCCCTGGCCGCCAATCGCCGCTTGAATCAACAGCGTGTAATTGTCGAATCGCAATTGTCCGGGCGCTGGCGCCGAAGTAATCCCCAATTCGCGAAACACGCCGCTCCAGTCGAACCAGTTGCTGCTGTTTTCGCCGCGCAGGTGCAGCAGCGGAAATTCCAGCAGCCCTTGGGGCGGCAAGGGCAGGGGACGGTCCTTCAATAGCAGCGGACTGCACACCGGGAACACTTCTTCGCTGAACAGCCAATGGCTTTCGCCCTGTTTAAAACGCCCGTCACCAAACAGCACGGCAACATCGATATCGGTGCGCAGCATGTTGAGGCTGCGTTCGCTGGTGACCAGGCTAACGTCCACGTGAGGATTGGCCGCGTGAAAGCGGTGCAATCGGGGCATCAGCCAGTAAGCGGCAAAGGCAAAATCGGTGGCGACCTGCAACACTTCATGCTGTTGCTGTGCACTGATCGCACTTAATCCTGCGTCGATATTCTGCAAACCGAGCTGAACCTGCTCGAAAAGAATAGCCCCGGCCTCGGTCAATTCGATCCCGCGATAAATGCGATCGAACAGCCGTGTGGCGAGTTGATCTTCCAGCCGCTTGATCTGCTGACTGATGGCCGGTTGCGTGGTGCCGAGCTCTACCGCAGCGGCGGTGAAACTGTGATGCCGGGCGGCCGCTTCGAAGGCGCGAAGCAAATCCAGAGACAAATCACCGAGGGCGTCATACATAAGCTGTGCTTATCCTAGTCATTGCCTGGCATGGGCTTTACCACAAATCACATGGACTCCATGCTCGATTGCAGCACTCTCGCATAAATATTCACTATGGAATGCCGCGATCACATGAAGCGCAAGAATATTCTTTTCATCATGGCCGATCAGATGGCCGCGCCAATGTTGCCGTTCTACGGCCCTTCGCCGATCAAATTACCCAATCTCAGCCGCCTCGCCGCCGAAGGCGTGGTGTTCGACGCCGCTTATTGCAACAGCCCACTCTGCGCGCCGTCGCGTTTTACCCTGGTCAGCGGTCAGTTACCGAGCAAGATCGGCGCCTACGATAACGCGGCCGATTTCCCTGCCGACGTGCCCACCTACGCCCACTACCTGCGGCGCCTCGGTTATCGCACCGCGTTGTCCGGGAAAATGCACTTCTGCGGCCCGGACCAACTGCACGGTTACGAAGAACGCCTGACCAGCGACATTTACCCGGCCGACTACGGTTGGGCAGTGAACTGGGACGAACCGGACGTGCGTCCGACCTGGTATCACAACATGTCGTCGGTACTGCAGGCCGGGCCTTGCGTGCGTACCAATCAGCTGGATTTCGATGAAGAGGTGGTGTTCAAGGCCCAGCAATATCTGTTCGACCACATTCGTGAGGACGGCGACCAGCCGTTCTGCCTGACCGTGTCGATGACTCACCCACACGACCCGTACACCATTCCCAAGGCTTTCTGGGATCTGTACGACGACGCCGACATCCCATTGCCCGAAACCCCGGCACAAACCGAACTCGATCCGCACGCCCAGCGTTTGCTCAAGGTCTACGACCTGTGGGACAAGCCGCTGCCTGTGGATAAGATCCGCGATGCACGCCGGGCTTATTTCGGTGCTTGCAGCTATATCGACAGCAACGTCGGCAAACTTCTGCAAACGCTCGAAGATACCGGGCTGATCAACGACACGATCATCGTGTTCTCCGGCGACCACGGCGACATGCTCGGCGAGCGCGGCCTCTGGTACAAAATGCATTGGTATGAAATGGCCGCGCGCGTGCCGATGTTGATCAGTTCACCCGGCCAGTTTGGCGCCGGACGGGTCAGCGCAGCGGTTTCCACCGCCGACCTGCTGCCGACGTTTGTCGAGTTGGCCGGCGGCGCTCTGGAACCGGGCTTGCCGCTGGATGGCCGTTCGCTGGTTCCGCACCTGCAAGGGCAGGGCGGTCATGACGAAGTCTTCGGCGAATACATGGCCGAAGGCACCATCAGTCCGCTGATGATGATTCGCCGCGGTGCCTATAAATTCATCTACAGCGAAGACGATCCGTGCCTGCTCTTCGACGTACACAACGACCCGCGTGAACAGGAAGAACTCAGCCAGTCGCCGCAACATCGGCTCCTGTTCGAGGAATTTCTCGCCGAAGCACGGGCCAAATGGAACATCCCGGCGATACACCAACAGGTGCTCGCGAGCCAGCGTCGTCGGCGTTTCGTCGCCGAGGCACTGACCATCGGCAAGCTGAAGAGCTGGGATCACCAGCCACTGGTGGACGCCAGTCAGCAGTACATGCGCAACCACATCGACCTCGACGATCTGGAGCGTAAAGCACGTTATCCACAACCCTGCCAAAACCAATAATGTTAAGGGGAAGTCCATGCAAAAGTTATCCACAGTACTGACGGTCGGACTGCTGGCTCTGGGCAGTGCGTCGGCGTATGCCGATCAGAGCTGCGAGACGGTGAAAATGGCCGACCCTGGCTGGAGCGACATCGCCGCAACCAACGCCATCACCGGGTTTCTGCTGGACGGCATGGGCTACAAGCCCAAAGTCGACACCCTCGCGGTGCCGATTACCTTTGGCGGGTTGAAGGATGGCCAGGTCGACGTGTTTCTCGGCAACTGGATGCCGGCGCAGCAGGGTTTCTATGACAAGTTCGTCGCCACCGGCGACGTCACGCAACTGGCGAAGAACCTCGATGGCACCGAATTCACCCTGGCGGTGCCGGATTACGTGTGGGACGCGGGTGTGCATAACTTTGCCGACCTGAATAAATTCGCCGACAAGTTCGACAAGAAGATCTACGGCATCGGCTCCGGCGCCCCGGCGAACATCTCGCTGCAAGAAATCATCAAGAAGAACGACTTCGACATGGGCCAGTGGAAACTGGTCGAGTCCAGCGAACAGGCGATGCTGGCCGAAGTGTCTCGTGCGGTGAAGAAACAGAAATTCGTGACCTTCCTCGGCTGGACGCCGCACCCGATGAACGTGCAGCTGAAAATGCATTATCTGAAGGGCGGCGAGAAATACTTCGGCGACACCGGCAGCGTCCATACCCTGACCCGCAAGGGTTACGCCGAGGCCTGCCCGAATGTGGGCAAGTTGCTGACCAACCTGAGTTTCACCCAGGAGATGGAAAACAGCATCATGGCGGATGTGGTGAACAAGAAGGTCAGCAATGCGGATGCGGCCAAGGCGTGGATCAAGGCCAATCCGGCGGTGCTGGACAAATGGCTGGAAGGCGTGAAGACCGCGGACGGCAAGGATGCGTTGCCGGCGGTAAAAGCCAAGTTGTAAGTGATCCTATCCTCTGTAGGAGCGAGGCTTGCCCGCGAAGAACGATAACGCGGTTTTTCTAAAGAACCGCGTTACGTTCTTCGCGGGCAAGTCGGATCGCCGCATCGCTCGCTCCTACAAAGGGAAGGATCGTCGTCTCCTGATACCCTTGCGCAAAATTTTCAACCGAGAGGACCCATGGCCTTCCCCAGCCGCCATTCACTCTTCCCCTTCCTCACGTGGTTGCCCCGGCAGACCCGCGCCAGCGTCGGCCGTGACCTGATCGTCGGCCTCAGCGGCGCCATTCTCGCGTTGCCGCAATCCATTGCCTACGCGCTGATCGCCGGTCTCCCACCGGAATACGGCTTGTACGCCGCGATCATCCCGGTGCTGATCGCCTGTCTCTGGGGTTCATCGTGGCATTTGATCTGTGGGCCTACGGCAGCGATCTCCATCGTCCTGTTCGCCAGTGTCAGTCCTCTGGCCGTCCCTGCGTCCAAGGACTACATCACGTTGATCCTGCTTCTGACGCTGCTCGCCGGCATTTTCCAGTGGCTACTGGGTTTGCTGCGGTTCGGCGCGCTGGTGAATTTTGTCTCGCACTCGGTGGTATTGGGCTTCACCCTCGGCGCCGCCGTGGTAATTGCCATCGGTCAAATGCCCAACCTGCTGGGGCTGGACTTGCCCAGCCAGGCCACCGCACTGGACAGCTTTCTGATGCTGCTGCAGCACCTCGATGCGGTGGATAAACCCTCGCTCGTGCTGGGACTGGCAACAGTCGTCGTCGGCATAATCCTGAAAGGGTTGCTGCCTCGCTGGCCGACGCTGCTGATCACCCTGATCCTCGCCGGGCTGCTGGTTTGGCTGTGGCCATCGATGTTCGGCCACGTGAACCTGGTGAGCGCGTTTGTCGGGCGGCTGCCGCCCTTCAGCCCGTTGCCACTGGATCTGGACATGATTTTGCGATTGCTGCCCAGCGCAGTGGCGGTGGGGATGCTCGGGCTGGTGACGAGCCTGTCGATTGCCCGTTCCTTGTCGGCGCGCTCGCAGCAATTGCTCGATGCCAATCAGGAAGTCCGCGCGCAGGGTTTATCGAACATGGTCGGTGCGTTTTTTTCCGGTTCGCTGTCAGCCGGTTCCTTCACCCGTTCCGGCCTCAGCTACGAAGCGGGTGCCTGTTCGCCAATGGCGGGGGTGTTTTCCGCGTTGTGGGTGGCGCTGTTTGCGATCTTCGGCGCCAACCTGATTGCGCATATTCCGATCCCGGCCATGGCTGGCAGCATCCTGCTGATCGCCTGGGGGTTGGTCGATCATCGCGGCATTCGTGCGTTGCTGCGGGTCAGCCGCGCCGAGTTCATGGTGATGGCGCTGACCTGTGTCGCCACGCTGTTGCTGGAATTGCAGACAGCGATCTATGCCGGCGTGCTCGCGTCGTTGTTTTTCTACCTCAAGCGCACCTCGCAACCACGGGTACAGCATTGGCGCGACGGCGATGAAGACATTCTGCGGGTCGGCGGTTCGATCTTTTTCGGCGCCAGCCATTACCTGCAAGTGCGCCTGCAACGCATGCACGGGGCGCGGGTGGTGATCGAGGCGCAGCAGATCAACTTTATCGACTATTCGGGGGTGGAAATGCTGCACCAGGAAGCGCGGCGACTACGCAAGCAGGACCGTAGCCTGACCTTGCGCGGGGCGAGACCGCCGGTGGTGGAGGAGTTGCGAAAGCTCGAAGGCGCGGAGAAATGCCCGATTCATTTCGAAGATTGAACATCAAACCCTGTAGGAGCGAGGCTTGCCCGCGAAGGCGTCCTTAAG
>NZ_JAGYFX010000139.1:0-12782 GCF_019946615.1 Pseudomonas sp. BF-R-01 | reverse complement strand
GTATCAGTCGACATAGACGTTGACTGACACTCCGCTATCGCGAGCAGGCTCGCTCCCACATTTGTTTTGCGGTGTGCCCTCTTCCACACCTGTCTAGACAAGCCCATCCGTCGTAACAATTGGATATAAAAGTCTGATTGTCATTTCTCCTGCTGTATCCTGCCCAGGCTTTGTAAAAGCGCGGATCTACCAGATCTATCAACAGACTTTGCGAGGAGCGCGAAACATGCACGAGATCCCTAATCTCCCCTTCCCAAGCCTGCACGAAACTGAGCAGACACCCACGCAGCAAGCCGGCGCCCAACAGCCCGAGCCGAAAGAAGCCACTGAACGCCGCCAGGCCGACAGCGAAGACTGAAACACCCGCAATGCCAGACCGTGTGGAAAGCGCTAACATGCGCTTTCCACACCGCCTGAACCCTTGAGTTGCACACCATGACCGATGACTTTAGCGAGACCCAGGCCAGCGTTCTGATCGGCACCGCCGAGAAGATGATCGAGATCTGGAATCGCCTGTCCCCCGAGAAACAAGCGGCATTGCTCGCCCGTTTCGGCAGCGAAGAAAATGCCCTGGCCGCCCTGGTCACGACGCAACTGGTCGCCCCCGCCAAACCCTGATTCGCCCCCACCCGGCAAATAGTTTTACTTTTCCACGCCCGCGGCCTCTCACGCCGCTATCATAAGCAGCCTATCTATCCTGCTTTCCCGTGGACCTTTACCCATGTCTGAAAACCAGCGCCCCCTGGCGGTCACGCTGCAAGTCGTTTCCATCGTCCTGTTCACTTTTATCGGCTACCTCAACATCGGCATTCCCCTGGCCGTATTGCCCGGCTACGTCCACAGCGATCTGGGTTTCGGTGCCGTAGTCGCCGGCCTGGTGATCAGCGTGCAATACCTGGCCACCCTGCTCAGCCGTCCATACGCCGGGAAAATCATTGATAACAAGGGCAGCAAACTGGCGGTCATGTATGGCCTCGCCGGTTGCGGTCTGAGCGGCGTATTCATGCTGATTTCGGCCTGGACCCAAAGCCTGCCGATGCTGAGCCTGATCAGCCTGTTGATCGGCCGCCTAGTGCTCGGCAGCGCGGAAAGCCTGGTGGGCTCGGGCTCGATCGGCTGGGGCATCGGCCGGGTCGGCGCGGCGAACACCGCCAAAGTGATCTCGTGGAACGGCATCGCCAGTTATGGCGCACTCGCCGTCGGCGCACCGCTTGGCGTGTTGCTGGTCAGTCAGTTGGGCCTGTGGAGCATGGGCGTGAGCATCGTGTTGCTGGCCGTGCTGGGCCTGGCGCTGGCCTGGCCGAAAACCGCCGCGCCCATCGTGGCCGGGGAACGATTGCCGTTCATGCATGTGCTGGGTCGAGTGCTGCCGCACGGTTGCGGCCTGGCGCTGGGTTCGATCGGCTTCGGCACCATCGCCACCTTCATCACCCTGTATTACGCCACGCAACACTGGGACAACGCGGTGTTGTGCCTGAGCCTGTTTGGCGCGAGCTTCATCGGCGCGCGGCTGTTGTTCGGCAACCTGATCAACCGTCTCGGTGGTTTTCGCGTGGCGATTGCCTGTCTGTCGGTGGAAACCCTCGGGCTGTTGCTGCTGTGGCTGGCACCGGATGCTCATTGGGCCTTGGCCGGCGCGGCGCTGAGCGGATTCGGTTTTTCCCTGGTGTTCCCGGCGCTGGGCGTGGAAGCGGTCAATCTGGTGCCCGCGTCCAGCCGTGGCGCTGCGGTTGGCGCGTATTCGCTGTTCATCGATTTGTCGCTGGGGATTACCGGACCATTGGCGGGCGCGATTGCCGCCGGATTCGGTTTTGCTTCGATCTTCCTGTTCGCTGCAATCGCCGCTTTGAGCGGTTTGGCACTGAGCGTTTACCTGTACAGGCAAGCGCCCAAGTATCGTGAAGAGCGAGACGCCCGCTAGAAATCGACCTTGCCGCGCCCGGCCTTGATGCTGCCGCGCTTGGTCTTGGATTCGAGCCGACGCTTCTTCGAGCCGAGGGTCGGCTTGGTCGGACGGCGTTTCTTTTCGACCTTGGTGGCGCTGAGGATCAACTCGGTCAGCCGCTCCAGCGCATCGGCGCGATTGGCCTCCTGCGTGCGGTATTGCTGGGCCTTGATGATCAACACGCCGTCGCTGGTGATGCGGCTGTCACGCAGCGCCAGCAGCCGCTCCTTGTAGAACTCGGGCAAGGACGAGGCCGGAATGTCGAAGCGCAGGTGCACGGCACTGGAGACCTTGTTGACGTTCTGCCCACCGGCGCCCTGGGCGCGGATGGCCGTCAATTCGATCTCGGCATCCGGCAGATGCACATTGTTGGAAATCACCAGCATGGAAAAGCGTCCGTATTCAGAGTGCGCAGGATACCTTGATTAGCACCGTCCCTGTGGGAGCCAGCCTGCTGGCGATGAGGCCGTGTCAGTCGACATCATCATTGCCTGACCTGCCGCTATCGCGAGCAGGCTCGCTCCCACAGGTGTTTTGTGTGTACCCCAGAAACAACAAACCCGGCACATGGCCGGGTTTTTTGTGTCTGCGCGCTGCGTTATTTCACTGCAGCCTGCAACGCTTGTTGAGCACTGCGCTTGTTCTTGATGCCGTAGCAAATCCACATGAACACGACCCACACCGGAATCGCGTACACCGAAACCTGGATGCCCGGGATCAACAGCATCACGCCAAGGATGAACACCACGAACGCCAGGCAGATGTAGTTTCCGTACGGATACCACAGGGCCTTGAACAGCGGCGTCTGCTTGGTCTTGTTCATGTGCTGGCGGAATTTGAAGTGCGAATAGCTGATCATCGCCCAGTTGATCACCAACGTGGCCACCACCAGCGACATCAACAGTTCCAGCGCGTTTTGCGGGATCAGGTAGTTCAACAGCACCGCAATCAGCGTCACCGCCGCCGAAGCGAGGATCGAACGCACCGGCACGCCGCGCTTGTCGATCTTCGCCAGGGCTTTCGGCGCATCGCCCTGCTCGGCCATGCCCAGCAGCATGCGGCTGTTGCAGTAGGTGCCGCTGTTGTACACCGACAACGCCGCGGTCAGCACCACGAAGTTGAGGATGTGCGCGGCGGTGTTGCTGCCGAGCATCGAGAACACTTGCACGAACGGGCTGCCGCTATAGGAATCGCCGGAGGCGTTCAGGGTCGCCAGCAGGCTGTCCCATGGCGTCAGCGACAGCAGGATGACCAGTGCGCCGATGTAGAAAATCAGGATCCGGTAGATCACCTGGTTGATCGCTTTCGGGATCACGGTTTTCGGTTTGTCCGCTTCTGCTGCGGTGAAGCCGAGCATTTCCAGGCCGCCGAAGCTGAACATGATGATCGCCATGGCCATCACCAGACCACTGACGCCATTCGGGAAGAAACCACCGTGGGACCACAGGTTGGTCACCGACGCTTCCGGTCCGCCGTGGCCACTGACCAGCAAGTAGCTGCCCAGGGCAATCATGCCGACGATTGCCACGACCTTGATGATCGCGAACCAGAACTCCGCCTCGCCAAAGACTTTGACGTTGGCCAGGTTAATGAGGTTGATCAGCACGAAGAACCCGGCTGCCGAGACCCAGGTCGGGATGTCCGGTGCCCAGTAGTGGATGTATTTGCCGACGGCGGTCAGCTCCGACATGCCCACCAGAATGTACAGGATCCAGCAGTTCCAGCCCGACAGGAAACCGGCGAAACCACCCCAGTATTTGTGCGCGAAGTGGCTGAAGGAACCGGCCACCGGCTCTTCGACGATCATTTCGCCGAGCTGGCGCATGATCATGAAGGCAATGAAGCCGCAGATGGCGTAGCCGAGGATCATCGACGGGCCAGCGGATTTCAGTACACCGGCCGAGCCGAGGAACAGGCCGGTACCAATCGCGCCACCGAGGGCGATCAGTTGAATATGACGATTCTTCAGGCCGCGTTTCAGCTCGCCTGAATGCGAGTTTTGTCCACTCATGAAAAGGGTCTCACGCAAGGTTTGATGATGTTCAATAGACGTTGCTGCTCGGTTGCGACTTTAAGCAGCGCCGATCAAACCCCAGCGCAGGCACCAGGAGTTCAGCGTATTTACAACGGTCATGCGTCACCTGTTTGTTTTTATCTGTGACGAAATCGAACCCGACACGCTCGTGACGCGGCGGAGTGAACAAGGCGGATAGCCTTGAGGTTTGCGCAGGTGCGCAGGAGGTCACAGGTAAAACGCGGCGCATTGTACACCGCTAACCCCCTGCTGCCAGACACCGCTGGATCAGCGCGTCGGTTGCCGGGATTGCCTGTGTCCGCCCCGAGGGTTTCGGGCGGCTGCAAAAAGAGAGTCAGACCTTTGCGGGTCGTCGGCGTGAGCGATAGGAAAACCGCCCCACGGGGAGAGGTGGAGATGAGTCACGGCGTACATTGCGCCTCCTTTTTGTTATGCACCTGCACGACAGGCATGGGGCGCATGACACCCTTCTGGAGCCGCTGAAACAAGCGGGCCAGAGAGCTGAAAAAGGTCTAAAGGCTCATAGAGCGGAAGAAATTTCTTACGGTTATCGCCGGAGGGTGGTTTCGCGAGGCCAATCGGCAGAAATCGTCAGGTTTTCTTTACGAGGCGTAACACCTATTTTCCACCCTGACTTTGGCAGCGCTCCCACTGACGCCTTCGCGGGCAAGCCTCGCTCCTACAGGTATCGCGGCTCGCGGAAACGGCACCGAACCTGTAGGAGCGAGGCTTGCCCGCGAAGACGGATTCACAGACAACTCACCACTTAAGTCAGGGCAAAAAAAAACGCCAACCCGAAGGTTGGCGTTTTTCATCTGCCGCTCAGCCCTTACTCAGGCTTGCGACGACCGAAGCCCGGACGCTGGCCCGAACCGGCTGGCGCGCCGCGGCGCTTGCCCGATGGTTTGTCACCCTCGACCAGCTTGATCCCCGGACGTTTTGGCGCTGGCTTGGCCGGGCGCTTGGTGTCCGATGGACGATCCGCCACTGGCGTACCGCGACCAGACTCTCCACGACCCGCAGGGGCACCGCGGCCTTCGCCACGTTCAGTGCGACCGTTGGCCGGACGCGGCGTGCGTGGACCACGCTCGCCGTCGGCGCGTGGCGCTGCTGGCTTGCGGGCTGGACGCTCGCCTTCGATATGCGGTTCACGGGTATCGCGCGGTGTAGCAGCGGACTGGTTACCGATGGCAGGACGCAACGAACGCACGCGCTCGGTCTTGCCCATCGGACGCGACGATTTACGCTGCATACGGTCGAGCTTGTCTTTGCTCTTGGCATTCATCTGCGGCATGGCCACAGGCGTCAGACCCACTTCCGCACTCAGAATGTCGACTTCGTACTGGCTCATTTCGCGCCAGCGACCCATCGGCAGGTCGGAGTTGAGGAACACCGGACCGAAACGCACGCGCTTCAGACGGCTAACCACCAGGCCCTGGGATTCCCACAGACGACGAACTTCGCGGTTGCGACCTTCCATCACCACGCAGTGGTACCAGTGGTTGAAACCTTCGCCACCTGGCGCTTGCTTGATGTCGGTGAACTTGGCCGGGCCGTCTTCAAGGACGACGCCTGCCTTCAGACGCTCGATCATCTCGTCATCGACTTCGCCACGCACACGTACCGCGTATTCACGGTCCATTTCGTAGGAAGGGTGCATCAGGCGGTTGGCCAGTTCACCGTCGGTGGTGAACATCAGCAGGCCGGTGGTGTTGATGTCCAGACGGCCGATGTTGATCCAGCGACCTTCTTTGGGCCGTGGCATCTTGTCGAAAACGGTTGGGCGGCCTTCCGGGTCAAGGCGGGTGCAGATTTCACCGTCGGGCTTGTTGTACATGATCACGCGGCGTACCGACTCGGCGGCTTCTTCGCGCTTGATCGCCTTGCCATCGATGGTGATGGCGTCGTGCATGTCGACGCGCTGCCCGAGGGTGGCGTCTTTGCCGTTGACCTTGATGCGGCCGTGGCTGATCCAGGCTTCTACGTCACGGCGCGAGCCGACGCCGATACGGGCGAGGACTTTCTGCAGTTTCTCGCCTGCTGGGCCGATTTCCTGGTCGTCTTTCTGGTCGTTGATACTCATCTGGGCACCTCCCGGTGTGGTCTGTTCAGGCTTTGCCTGAAGAGTTGAAAGCTTGTACTTGGGCGAAGGGATCGCCGAAGGGTCGCGAATCATACGCTCATGTCGGCGTTTGCGCATCAGAGACTAGCTGATGAATGGCCAGTTACCCGGATTTCCGCCGACCGGTGGTACCGAGGTTGATCAGACGCTGATCTTTGGTTGAACTCATCAAACTCTCCAGCCAACACAAACCCTGTAGGAGCCGGCTTGCCGGCGATGGCGTCCTGTCAGGCACTAAATGTGTCGACTGACCCACCGCTATCGCCGGCAAGCCGGCTCCTACAGGGATTTCATCGTCTGTGAGGTCGGAGGTCAGTCTTCGAACTCGCGGCGTTCGGCTTCGATGGCTTCGGCGAGGGCCCGGGCTTCGGCTTCTTCGTCGGACAACTCGGGTTCGGGCTCGGGTTTCGGCTGTTCGAGCGCGGCGACGGCGGCCAGGAGCTTTTCGCGCGCCTCAGCCACACCGAGCACATCATCTTCCCGTTCTTCTTCGACGGTGGCTTCTGGTTCGACTTGAAGCTCAGCCTCAATGACCGCTTCCGGCTGCGCCAAAACCTCTTCGGTCACGCTCATCTCGCCATCACGCAAAATGTCATCGAAGTCGGTCTTGAGCCCCTCCTCCATGGTGTCCAGCTCCAGCAACAACGTATGGAAGCTGGTTTCTTCTTTCGGCTCTTCCGGCTCGGCGCTGGCGTCCGCCAGTTCCTGCAAACCGGCTGGCACGGGCGCATCGTCGAAGTCGAGCACTGGGTCAGGCTCCAGCTCGCGCAGTTCTGCGAGCGGCGGCAGATCGTCAAGATTCTTCAGGTTGAAATGATCGAGAAACGCCTTCGTCGTCGCAAACATCGCCGGTTTACCGGGCACGTCGCGATAACCGACGATGCGAATCCACTCCCGTTCCAGCAACGTCTTGACGATGTGACTGTTGACCGCCACGCCCCGCACGTCTTCGATCTCGCCCCGGGTGATCGGCTGGCGATAGGCAATCAGGGCCATGGTTTCGAGCATGGCACGGGAATACCGCTGCGGGCGCTCTTCCCACAAACGCCCGACCCATGGCGAGAATTTTTCGCGGATCTGCAGGCGATAGCCGGAGGCGACTTCCTTCAGCTCGAACGCACGGCCCTCGCAGGACTTGGCCAGGATCGTCAGGGCTTTTTTGAAAACCGGCGGTTCCGGCCGCTCGCCTTCCTCAAAGAGTTCGAACAGGCGTTCAAGCGATTGCGGTTTTCCCGAGGCCAACAGAAAGGCTTCAAGCAGTGGCGCCAGCTCGCGGGGTTCAGTCAGGTTCATGATTCAACTCGTTATTCGGCTCGGGCTCGCACGTGGATCGCCGCGAACGGCTCATTCTGCACCAGGTCGACCAAGGATTCCTTGACCAGTTCGAGGATCGCCATAAAGGTCACCACCACCCCCAGGCGCCCTTCTTCAGCGGTGAACAGCTCGACAAAGGGCACGAAACCGCCCCCTTTGAGCCGCTCCAGCACGTCGCTCATACGCTCGCGCGTGGACAGCGCCTCGCGGCTGACCTGGTGGCTTTCGAACATGTCGCCACGGCGCAGCACCTCGGCCATGGACATCAACAACTCGGACAGACTCACATCCGGCAACAGCTTGCGCGCCCGTGCTTCCGGGGCATCCAGCTTGGGCACCACCACATCACGACCGACGCGGCTCAGGCCGTCGATGCCTTCGGCGGCTGCCTTGAAGCGCTCGTATTCCTGCAAGCGACGGATCAGTTCGGCGCGCGGATCGTCTTCTTCGTCTTCGATGGTTTCGGCGCGAGGCAACAGCATCCGCGATTTGATTTCGGCCAGCATCGCGGCCATCACCAGGTACTCGGCGGCCAGTTCCAGGCGCACCGACTGCATCAATTCGACGTAACCCATGTACTGGCGGGTGATTTCCGCCACCGGGATGTCGAGGATGTTGATGTTCTGTTTGCGGATCAGGTACAGCAGCAGGTCGAGGGGGCCTTCGAAGGCTTCGAGAAAAACCTCGAGCGCATCCGGCGGAATGTACAGGTCCAGCGGCATTTCCAGCACCGCCTGGCCATAGACCATGGCGAAAGGCAGTTCTTGCTGGGCGCCGGCCTGACTGTCGATAACGGGTTCTACTGCAGACATTTACGCCTCGGCCATGAACGGCGTCGGGTCGCCGCAACCGACGCGGATCACTTCCGGCTCGCCATCGGCGAGGTTGATCACCGTGGACGCCTTGATCCCACCGAAACCGCCGTCGATGATCAGGTCCACTTGATGCTCGAGCAATTGGCGCATTTCGTAAGGATCGCTCAGCGGGTCGGTGTCGCCCGGCATGATCAGCGTCACGCTCATCAGCGGTTCGCCGAGTTCTTCCAGCAGCGCCAGGGCAATCGGATGGCTTGGCACACGCAGGCCGATGGTGCGCTTTTTCGGGTGCAACAACAGCCGCGGGACTTCACGGGTGGCGTTGAGAATGAAGGTGTAAGGCCCCGGCAGGTGCGCCTTGAGCACGCGGAAGGTGCCGGTGTCGATCTTGGCGAACAGCCCGAGTTGCGACAGGTCGCAGCAAATCAGCGCGAAGTTGTGCTTCTCGTCCAGTTGACGCAACCGGCGCACGCGCTCCACGGCATTCTTGTCGCCGATCTGGCAACCAATGGCGTAGGAAGAGTCTGTGGGATAAATCACCACCCCGCCGTTGCGGATGATCTCGACAGCCTGTTTGATCAGGCGCGCTTGCGGGTTTTCCGGATGTATCTGGAAAAATTGACTCACATTCTCTACCTGTTCAGACGGCGGCAATAATTGGGTCATGTTTGAATCGACACCACAGTGGTGGCAGATCCTCCGGGAGCGGGCGGTATTCACCGATCTCGGACCAGCCTCCAGGGCCATGAAAATCACTGCCAGCGCTGACCAGCAGACCGAACTCACGGGCGAGAATCGCCAGGCTGCCCACTTGCTCGGCGGGCTGATGGCCATTGACCACTTCGATAGCGTGGCCCCCAGCTTGAATATAGTCAGAAATCAGGCGGCGACGCTTGCTGCGAGTGAAATCGTAGTGCCAGGGATGCGCCAGGCTCACCCAGGCTTTTGCGGCGCGCAGGGTTTCGACGGTCTCTTCCAGGGTCGGCCAGTGTTGCTTGACGTCCCCCAGCTTGCCGGCGCCCAGCCATTTGCGGAACGCTTCGGCGCGATCCTTGACGAAACCTTCACGCACCATCCAGTCAGCGAAGTGCGGGCGGGCCGGCGCGTTGCCGCTGTCGCCCAGTTCCTGTTGAATCGCCCGGGCGCCCTCCAGCGCACCCGGCATGCCCTTCAACGCCAGTTTGCGGCTTATTTCTTCGGAACGTAGCCAACGGCCATCGTGCAACTTGGCGATGGCATCGACCAACGGCGCGGCATTGACATCAAATCCGTAGCCCAGCACATGAATGGTTGCGCCGCCCCAGGTGCAGGACAACTCGACGCCGTTGACCAGTTGCATCCCCAGCGCCGTTGCGGCGCTACGGGCCTCATCGAGGCCTTCAAGGGTGTCGTGATCGGTCAAGGCCAGGACTCGCACGCCTTTCTCGAACGCACGCGCAACCAGAACCGCAGGCGCCAGGGCGCCATCGGAGGCCGTGCTATGGCAGTGCAAATCAACATTCACAGGGATGTGTAACCTCAAATCAGCCGGCGCTATCGCGCGCCCATATGTTTGTTATTATGCCGCCACATCCTGCTTCTGGCTGCCACTGTGAAACAATTCATCGATTTCATCCCGCTCCTGCTGTTTTTCATCGTATTCAAAATCGATCCACGGGTCGTCGACATCGCCGGTCATCCAGTGACTGTAGGCGGTATTTACAGCGCCACGGCAATGCTGATCATCAGCTCCCTGGTGGTGTACGGCACGCTCTTCATCAAGCAGCGCAAGCTGGAAAAAAGCCAATGGCTGACGCTTATCGCGTGCCTGGTCTTCGGTAGCCTGACACTGGCGTTCCACAGCGAGACCTTCCTGAAATGGAAAGCCCCGGTGGTCAACTGGCTGTTTGCCCTGGCGTTCATCGGCAGCCACTTCATCGGTGACCAGCTGCTGATCAAGCGCATCATGGGCCACGCACTGACCCTGCCGGACCAGGTCTGGACTCGCCTGAACATCGCCTGGATCGCATTTTTCCTGTTCTGCGGTGCCGCCAACCTGTTTGTCGCGTTCACGTTTCAGGAATACTGGGTCGACTTCAAAGTCTTCGGCAGCCTGGGCATGACGCTGTTGTTCCTGGTCGCTCAGGGTATTTACCTGTCCCGCCACCTGCACGACGCCGATACCACCACGCCAAAAACCGAGGACTGACATGCTTTACGCAATCATTGCCACAGACGTCGCCAATTCCCTGGAAGCCCGCCTGGCCGCACGGCCTGCACACCTTGAGCGCCTGCAAGTGCTCAAAGGTGAAGGTCGTATCGTATTGGCCGGCCCACACCCGGCAGTCGACAGCAATGACCCGGGCGCTGCGGGTTTCACCGGCAGCCTGATCATCGCCGAATTCGATTCCCTGAGCGCCGCCCAGGCCTGGGCCGACGCCGACCCGTACATCGCTGCAGGCGTCTACGCCAACGTTTTGGTCAAGCCGTTCAAGCAAGTCCTCCCGTAAAATCCCCCCGTGCGATGAACCTTCCCGGTTCATCGCGCTCTCAATCGCTCATTATTCTCGTTTGCCTGCCGACAACCTGCCCAATAATCGATTGGATTCAGGAGCTCCGATGCGCAAAGGTCCGTTGTGTCTGATGTTGGTCACGTTGTCGATCGTGGCGCCCGCCCACGGTGAAGAAAGTGCCGCCGGTGGTAGTTCGACGCCTCTGTCCTTGAGCGCCGGGAGCCAGATCAGCGAGTTGCAGCAACGCTTGAAGGTGAGCGAACAGCAACGAGAAGAACTGAGCAAACAACTGCAAAGTGCAGATGCCGAACGCGAAAGCCCTCAGCTGAGCCGGTTGCGCCAGGAGAATCAGCGCCTGAAGCTGCAACTCAAGGAAGCCCAGGCCAGCAGTCCGCTGCCGCGCTTTTTGACAGACCAGCAGCAATGGTTCGTGATCGGCGCAGGAGTTGCGCTATTGGCCCTGCTCTGCGGTATCTTCGCCAGTGGTGCAAGTCGAAAACGTCGACAATGGCTAAATTGAGTGAGTCATGAGCGAGCTGTTATTAATTGATGACGATCAGGAGCTGTGTGAGCTTCTGGTCAGTTGGCTGAGCCAGGAAGGCTTTCATGTCCGGGCTTGCCACGACGGCCAGAGTGCTCGTCGCGCGCTGGCTGAAACGTCCCCGGCGGCGGTGGTGCTGGATGTGATGCTGCCGGACGGCAGCGGCCTGGAACTGCTCAAGCAATTGCGCAGCGACCATCCGGAATTGCCGGTGCTGATGCTCTCGGCACGCGGCGAGCCTCTGGACCGCATCCTGGGCCTGGAACTCGGCGCCGACGATTACCTGGCCAAACCGTGCGATCCACGGGAACTGACCGCCCGCCTGCGCGCCGTCTTGCGCCGCAGTCATCCGGCGGCGGTGTCCAGCCAGCTTGAACTGGGCGATCTGTGTTTCAGCCCGGTGCGCGGCGTGGTCAGCATCGATGAACAGGAATTCACCCTCACCGTCTCCGAAAGCCGCTTGCTCGAAGCCTTGCTCAAGCAGCCGGGCGAGCCGCTGGACAAACAGGAACTGGCGCAGATCGCCCTCGGTCGCAAGCTCACCCTGTACGACCGCAGCCTGGACATGCACGTCAGCAACCTGCGCAAAAAGATCGGTCCCCACCCCGACGGCCGCCCGCGCATCGTCGCCCTGCGCAGCCGTGGCTATTACTACAGCCTCTGATCCCCAGCGATGACCGCGTCGTCTGCATCGCCGGCAAGCCGGCTCCTACAGGTTCGGTGAATACAACCTCCTGTAGGAGCTGGCTTGCCGGCGATGGCGGCTTACCTGACACACCGCGTTGTCTGAATCGCCGGCAAGCCGGCTCCTACAGGTTTGGTGTTGTGTCAGGCGGATGCCAAACCGTCTTTACCCAAGCTTTACGCTCCGCTGACCGCCGCTGACCTTGATCTGCGTAATCTGTACTCATCCGGAACGTACCGGGAACGAGACAAGGAGATTCACCATGCGCAAGACTCTTATCGCTCTGATGTTCGCTGCCGCCCTGCCAACCGTTGCCATGGCCATGCCTGAAGGCGCCGGCCCAATGGGTGGTTCGATGGACGGCTCGCGCCACGGCGGTCAGATGCACGGCATGCACGGCATGCACGGCAAGGGCCCGTACAGCCAACTGGACCTGAGCCGCGAACAGCGCGAGCAGATCCGCAAGATCATGGGCGAGCAGATGCACGAGCGTAAGCAAGTGGTCGACAAATACCTGGAAAAACTCTCGCCGGCGGACCAGAAAGCCATGAAAGATGAAATGGCCGCCAACCACAAGAAAGCCGAGGCCGATGTGCGCGCCCTGCTGAAACCGGATCAACAGAAGCAATTCGACGAGATCCAGAAAAAACAGGCTGAGCGCCGCGCCGAATGGGCCGAGTTCAAGGCCTGGAAAGCGCAACAACCGCAAAAAGCGCAATAATGCGCTGACCCCGGACCCAACGGCTGTACACCGTTGGGTCTGATACCACCCTGTTCAATGTGGGAGCGAGCCTGCTCGCGATGGCGGTGTATCAGACCAAGTTACTTTGACT
>NZ_JAGYFX010000138.1:0-13357 GCF_019946615.1 Pseudomonas sp. BF-R-01 | reverse complement strand
CGGAGCAGGACCGGAGCGAGGGCATGCCGAGCATTAGCGAGGCACCGAACGAAAGGGGCAAGAGCCCTTTGGTTACTTTGGGGCTTTTCCAAAGTGACTCGCCGTAAGGGCGAAACCAATAGCCGCCATTACCGCAGCAACGGATATGCCCCCAATCAATCCAACCGATTACAACGGCTTCCCACGATTCCCATGCTGACTGACAAAAGCCTGTACAGCCTTAAGATCATTCGGCAACACCGTGCAACGCTCATCCCGCTCAAACAGATCGGCAAGGTGAACAGGCAACTCCAGCGCTTTACCCACACCCGCCTTCTCAACCGCATCCGGGAATTTAACCGGATGGGCAGTCCCGAGAATAACCATAGGAATATCCAGACTACGACGGCATTCACGCGCAGCCTTTACACCGATAGCCGTGTGCGGATCCAGCAACTCACCCGTCTGCTCGTAAACCTCAGCAATCGTTTCGCAAGTTTGCGCATCATCCACAGCCAGCGAATCAAACAGCTTGCGCGCTTCGGTCCAACGCTCCTGCTCAACGCTGAAACCGCCGCCCTGCTTGAACGAATCCATCAACCCGGCAATCGCCGCGCCGTTGCGACCGTGCAGGTCGAACAGCAGACGCTCGAAGTTCGACGACACCATGATGTCCATCGACGGCGACAGCGTGGCGTGCAGGGTTTCCTTGACGTACTGATTGCCGCTCATGAAGCGGTGCAGGATGTCGTTGCGGTTGGTGGCGACGATCAACTGATTGATCGGCAGGCCCATGTTGCGCGCCAGGTAACCGGCGAAGATGTCGCCGAAGTTGCCGGTCGGCACCGAGAACGACACCGAACGCGCCGGGCCACCCAACTGTAGGGCTGCGTGGAAGTAGTAGACGATCTGGGCCATGATCCGCGCCCAGTTGATCGAGTTCACCGCCACCAGACGCGCGCCCTTGAGGAAGCTTTGGTCGGCGAAGCTCGCCTTGACCATTTCCTGGCAGTCATCGAAGTTGCCTTCGATGGCGATGTTGTGGATGTTCTCGCCGAAGATGGTGGTCATCTGCCGACGCTGCACTTCAGACACGCGGTTGTGCGGGTGCAGGATGAAGATGTCGACGTTTTCGCAGTGCTTGCAGCCTTCGATGGCGGCCGAACCGGTATCACCGGAAGTGGCGCCGACGATCACCACGCGCTCACCGCGTTTTTCCAGCACGTAATCGAGCAGGCGACCGAGCAGTTGCAGGGCGAAGTCCTTGAACGCCAGGGTCGGGCCGTGGAACAGCTCCAGCACCCACTCATTGCCGTTCAGTTGACGCAACGGTGCCACGGCGTTGTGCGAGAACACGCCATAGGTTTCTTCAAGAATCTTTTTGAAATCGGCATCAGGAATACTGCCGGTGACGAACGGGCGCATCACCCGGAAGGCCAGCTCGTGATACGGCAGGCCGGCCCAGGAAGCGATTTCTTCCTGGGTGAAACGTGGCAGGTTTTCCGGGACGTACAGACCGCCGTCAGTGGCCAGACCGGCCAGCAGGACGTCTTCGAAATTCAGGGCCGGTGCCTGGCCGCGGGTGCTGATATAACGCATGACTGACTCCAATGGACAGTGTTCGCAAACCCGGGCCCGCACGCAGGCCCGGTGAACGATAACGACTTAGTTCAGGTGCTCGACGCGGATCCGTACGACCGGACCGACCACGCCCGTGAGGGCTTCGAGGGCGGCAATCGCGTCGTTCATGTGCTGTTCCAGCACACGGTGGGTCAGCAGGATCATCGGCACCAGGCCGTCATGCTCTTCGACTTCTTTCTGCATGATCGATTCGATGTTGATGCCGCGCTCCGACAGGATGCTCGCAACCTGAGCCAGCACGCCCGGATGGTCCTTGGCCTGAATGCGCAGGTAGTAGGCGCTTTCGCAGGCTTCGATCGGCAGGATCGGATGCGCCGACAGCGAATCCGGCTGGAAGGCCAGGTGCGGCACGCGGTTTTCCGGATCGGAAGTCATGGCGCGAACCACGTCCACCAGGTCGGCGATCACCGACGAAGCGGTCGGCTCCATGCCGGCACCGGCGCCGTAGAACAGGGTCGAACCGGCTGCGTCACCGTTGACCATCACTGCGTTCATCACGCCGTTGACGTTGGCGATCAGGCGATCGGCCGGGATCAGCGTCGGGTGCACGCGCAACTCGATGCCAGCCGCCGTGCTGCGAGCGACGCCCAGGTGCTTGATGCGATAGCCCAGCGCTTCGGCGTAGTTCACGTCAGCCGTGGTCAGCTTGGTGATGCCTTCGGTGTAGGCCTTGTCGAATTGCAGCGGAATGCCGAACGCGATGGAGGCCAGGATCGTCAGCTTGTGGGCCGCGTCGATGCCTTCAACGTCGAAGGTCGGATCGGCTTCGGCGTAACCCAGGGCCTGCGCCTCGGCGAGAACGTCTTCGAAGGTGCGACCCTTCTCGCGCATCTCGGTGAGGATGAAGTTGCCGGTGCCGTTGATGATGCCGGCGACCCAGTTGATCCGGTTGGCGGACAGGCCTTCACGGATCGCCTTGATCACCGGAATGCCACCGGCCACGGCCGCTTCGAACGCAACGATCACGCCCTTCTCGCGAGCCTTGGCGAAAATTTCATTACCGTGAACGGCGATAAGCGCCTTGTTCGCGGTGACCACATGCTTGCCATTCTCGATGGCCTTGAGTACCAGCTCGCGGGCAACGGTGTAGCCGCCCATCAGCTCTATAACGATGTCGATCTCAGGGTTCGTGGCCACTTCGAAGACATCGTTGGTAATCGCAATACCGGTCGTTTGGAACTGAGGCTTTGGCGTGCGAATGGCAATTTGTGCCACTTCGATTCCACGCCCGGCACGACGAGCAATTTCCTCGGCGTTGCGCTGAAGTACGTTGAAGGTACCGCCACCGACGGTCCCTAACCCACAGATGCCTACTTTGACCGGTTTCACTGTGAACTCCCCATAAAACGGCCGACTCAAGGCCGGCCGTGAAAACAGCCGCATGCTCGCGGCTCTCTATTAATGGCCCGGCAAATGTTGCCGCCGGACCATGATCGTCAAAGGCTGGCCGTGACGATGCGAATTTACTTCGCGCCCAGCGCCAGTTTGGCGACTTGTGGCGCAGGCTGGTAGCCCGGAATGACCTGACCGTCGGCCAAAACGATGGCCGGTGTGCCGTTCACGCCAATCGACTGACCGAGGGCGAACTGTTTGGAAACCGGGTTATCGCACTTGGCGGCCTTGATTTCCTTGCCGTCGACCATTTTGTCCATGGCCGCTTTCTTGTCTTTCGAGCACCAGACCGCTTGCAGCTGTTCGTCACCCGGCGAGCCCAGGCCCTGGCGCGGGAACGCGACGTAGCGCACTTCGATGCCGCGCTTGTTCAGCTCAGGCACTTCGGCATGCAGCTTGTGGCAGTACGGGCAGGTGGTGTCGGTAAACACGGTGATGTGCGATTTGGTTTCGCCGATGGCCGGGTAGACCACGGTTTCCGCAACAGGAATGGCGTTGACCAGCTTGGAAATGCCCAGGCGTTCGGCTTTTTCGGTCAGGTTGACCGGCTTGCCGTCCTTGAGCTGAAACATGTAGCCCTGAACCACGTATTGGCCGTCGGCACTGGCATACAGCACGCGGCTGCCCTGCAGTTTGACTTCATACAGGCCCGGCAGAGGACTGGCGGAAATGCTTTCTACCGGCACTTCGAGCTGGAGGGTTTCCAGGCTTTTACGAATGGCTTTGTCGGCCGCGTCATCGGCGACGGCAAGGGTGCTGACCAACGCAATGGCTGCGGCGGCGAAAATCTGGGTCAGACGCATGAGAACTCCTGAAGGCGGACAAATGGGACGACCAGAACGCCCGTGCCGAAACACCGGGTCATAACCGCCCATCGTACAAACCGACAAAGCCTACCACATAAGGCCGGCGGGGCCGAATGTGGGGTGACAAGACAACGCCGCGCTCCCTGTAGGAGCGAAGCTTGCTCGCGAAGCACGTCAACGATAACGCGTGCTGTCTGGATGAACGTGTTGTCCGGACCTCCTTCGCGAGCAAGCTTCGCTCCTACAGGGATCGCGCAGCAGGGAATGTGATCATCCGCGCGGGTGGTGTTTGGCGTGCAGGTCCTGCAGGCGTGCGCGGGCGACATGGGTGTAGATCTGAGTGGTCGACAGGTCGCTATGGCCGAGCAGCATCTGCACCACTCGCAAATCCGCGCCGTGGTTGAGCAGGTGCGTGGCGAAGGCATGGCGCAAAGTGTGCGGCGACAGCGATTTGCCGATCCCGGCGACCTTGGCCTGATGCTTGATCCGGTGCCAGAAGGTCTGGCGCGTCATCTGCTCGCCGCGCTGACTGGGGAACAGCACATCGCTGGGACGCCCGCCGAGCAGCTCGCCACGGGCGTCGCGCATGTAACGCTCGACCCAGACAATCGCCTCCTCGCCCATCGGCACCAGCCGCTCCTTGCTGCCCTTGCCCATCACCCGCAGCACGCCCTGGCGCAGGTTGACCTGCTCCAGCGTCAGGCTGATCAGTTCCGTCACCCGCAAACCGCAGGCGTACAGCACTTCGAGCATGGCGCGGTCACGCTGGCCAATCGCTTCACTCAAATCCGGCGCTTTCAGCAGTGCTTCCACATCGGCTTCCGACAAGGATTTTGGCAACGGCCTACCGAGTTGAGGCATATCAACGCGTAACGTCGGATCGACCGCGATCAACTTTTCCCGCAACAGATAGCGATAAAAGCCACGCACACCCGAGAGAAATCGCGCAGTGGAACGGGGTTTGTAGTTCTGCTCCAGGCGCCAGGCCAGATGATCGAGGATCAACTCGCGACCGGCGTTGATCAACTCCAGCCCCTTCTCTTGCAGCCAGCCATTGAACAAGGCCAGGTCACTGCGATAGGCATCGCGAGTGTTGTCGGAAAGGCCTTTCTCCAGCCATAACGCGTCGAGGAATTGGTCTATCAGTGGATGATCGATGGCAGGCATGGGCACTCGAAACATGCAGTCTTGAGACTGCGCGCGAAAAAAAGGTGAACAGTAAAAACCACCGCTAGTCTTTCATAGCCCGCTACTTCAAGGAACAGGAAGACTCAATGAACGAGCAACAGATTCTGTTGGCTTTTGGCGGTATTGGTGCGGCGGCTCTGGGGTGTCAGTGGCTGGCGTGGCGACTGAAATTGCCGGCGATCCTGTTTCTGTTGCTGAGCGGCATTCTGGTCGGCCCGATCCTGGGCTGGCTCGACCCTCAGGAAATGTTCGGCCCATTGCTTATGCCTCTGGTGTCGCTGGCGGTGGCGCTGATTCTGTTTGAAGGCAGCCTGACGCTGCACCTGTCGGAATGGCGCGAAATCGGCAGCGTCGTACGCCGGCTGGTGACGATTGGCGCGATCTCGACCTGGGTGGTCATTGCTGTCGCCACGCATTGGCTGCTGGGTTTCGACTGGTTGCTCGCGATACTGTTCGGCAGCCTGACCCTAGTCACCGGGCCCACGGTCATCGTACCGATGCTGCGTGTGGTGCGACCAAAAGCCTCGATTGCCAACATCCTGCGCTGGGAAGGCATCGTCATCGACCCGATCGGCGCCCTCCTCGCCGTGGTGGTCTACAGCTTCATCATCGCCCGTACGTCAGATGAGGGCTTGAGCCAAAGCCTGCTGACCTTCGGCGGGGTGATTCTGTGCGGCACCGCATTCGGGATTGCCGGCGGCTGGGTGCTCGGCACGATCATTCGGCGCCAATGGTTGCCGGAATACCTGCACAACCTGGCGGCGTTGGCGGCGGTGCTGGGGATTTTCATTACCGCCAATCAAGTCATGCACGAATCCGGTTTGCTGGCCGTGACCTTGATGGGGATCTGGCTGGCCAACATGAAGGACGTGGATGTGCGGGACATCCTGCACTTCAAGGAGAACCTCAGCGTGCTGCTGATCTCCGGGCTGTTCATTTTGCTGGCGGCGCGACTCGATCTGAACGCCTTGATCGGCCTCGGGCCGCTGGTGCTGATTCTGCTGCTGATCATTCAGTTCATTGCACGGCCATTGAACGTCATGCTTTCCACGGCAGGCTCGAGTTTGAGCTGGCGCGAGCGGGCACTGCTGTCATGGATCGCACCTCGCGGAATCGTGGCGGCGGCGGTTTCGGCGATTTTCGCCGTTCGCCTGAATGAGGCCGGACTCGAAGGCGCGTTGCTGCTGGTGCCTCTGACGTTTGCGGTGATCATCGGCACGGTGGTGCTGCAAAGTGCCACGGCCCGGCCATTGGCGCGCTTGCTGAAAGTCGCCGAACCGGCGCCCAGCGGCTTTCTGATCGTCGGCGCCAACGCCCCGGCACGTACCTTGGGCAAAGCCCTGCAACAGCTGGGCTGTCGAGTGCTGCTGACGGATTCGAGCTGGGAGAATATTCGCGCGGCGCGCATGGACGGTTTGCCGACGTACTTTGGTAACCCGGCGTCGCAGCATGCCGACGCTCATCTGGATCTGGTCGGGCTTGGGCATTTGCTGACATTGTCGCCATCCGGCGAATTGAATGCGTTGGCGTCGATGCGTTTTCGACACGATTTCGGCCATCAGCGACTGTTTGGTCTCGCCAGTGGTCAGGAAAGCCACCGCACTGACAAGCACCGCGCCAGCCATGAACATCGCGGGCGTTTGCTGGGCAATGAGGAACTGACCTACAACAAACTGGCTAATCTGCTGCACCAGGGTGCCGAGCTGTACAGCACAACTCTGACGGAGGGGTTCGGCTGGGAGGATTACCGGGCTCTGCATGGGGAGCGTGCGACATTGCTGTTCGCTCGCGATGACAGCGGATGGGTGCATGTGGCGACACCGGACAGTGCGCTGAAGCCTTCGGCGGGGTGGACGTTGTTGGCGTTGATTCAGCCGCAGGTCGGCGGCGCCTGATAGATCGATTCGCGGGCAAGTCGGGTCGCCGCACCGCACGCTCCTACAAGGGTCTACTTAATACCTGTAGGAGCGAGGCTTGCCCGCGAAGGCCGCACCTCGATCCCGCGTCAGGCAGCAAACCCGGGCAACACCGGCACCGGCCGCTTGTCTTCATCAATCGCCACAAAACTGAACTGCCCATGAATCGCCTTCTCGCGACCATCACAGCTCATGCTTTCAACAAACACTTCAACCTCAACCTTGAGGCTGGTGTTGCCGACCTTGATCACCCGCCCGACCAGTTCAACGATGGAGCCGGCAGGGATTGCGTGATTGAAGTCGATGCGGTCCGTGGAAACGGTCACCAGCGGTAGCCGACAAAAGCGGGTAGCGGTGATGAATGACACTTCATCCATCCAGGCCAGCGCAGTGCCGCCGAACAGGGTGTTGTGGTGGTTGGTGGTCGACGGGAAAACCGCCTTGGTCACGCGGCTCACCGAGAGTTCGGTGCGGCGTTCGATTTCTTGCTCACGAGCGGTCATGGGTCTACAGCCTGAAACGAAATTCCGGGTTAAATGGCGGGCAACAAAAAAGCAGCCCGTAGGCTGCTTTTTTCTGCATCGGAAGCTGGACTTAAGCCAGTTTTTCCTTGATGCGAGCTGCTTTACCGGACAGGTCACGCAGGTAGTACAGCTTGGCTTTACGTACGTCACCGCGACGTTTAACGGCCATGCTGTCGATTTGCGGGCTGTAGGTCTGGAAAGTACGCTCTACGCCAACACCGTTGGAGATTTTACGAACGGTGAAAGCACTGTTTACGCCGCGGTTACGCTTGGCGATAACAACACCTTCGAACGCTTGCAGACGCGAACGGTCGCCTTCCTTCACTTTCACCTGAACGACAATGGTGTCGCCCGGGGCAAAGGTAGGGATCTCTTTGGTCATCTGCTCTGCTTCGAGTGCAAGGATGATTTTGTTAGTCATGCTGTGCTCCTAAGGTAAATCAACGGACTTACCATCGATACGTTGTTAACTATCGTCCCGCTCGCGGATGTATTCCTCGAGCAGCTTCTTCTCTTCTCCAGAAAGCGAGCGGCTTTCCAGAAGATCGGCGCGTCGTTCAAAGGTCCTACCAAGGGACTGCTGTAAACGCCAACGCCGGATGTGCGCGTGATTGCCACTTAGCAATACGTCGGGAACACGCTGATCCGCATACACCTCCGGTCGGGTGTAGTGCGGGCAATCCAGCAAACCATCCGTAAAGGAATCTTCCTCGGCGGAGTCCGCATGCCCTAAAGCTCCAGGCAGCAGTCGTGTAACCGCATCGATCAGGACCATCGCCGGCAGCTCGCCGCCAGACAGTACATAGTCGCCAATCGACCACTCTTCATCGACATGAGCATCAATAAAACGCTCGTCAATGCCTTCATAGCGGCCGGCAATCAGGATCAATGCATCCAGATTCGCCAACTCGCGTACCGCCGACTGAGTCAGTTGACGGCCTTGGGGGGACAGGTAAATCACCTTCGCCGCCTCCCCGGCTGCTGCCTTGGCCTGAACCAGAGCATCTTCCAGGGGCTTGATCTTCATCACCATGCCCGGGCCACCGCCAAATGGGCGATCGTCCACAGTGTGATGTCGATCCGTCGTGTAGTCTCGCGGATTCCAACAGGTGAGCTGCAAGAGCCCCTGTTTCACCGCCCGACTGGTGATGCCGTACTCGCTGATGGCGGAGAACATCTCGGGAAACAAACTGATCACTTCTACGCGCAAGTTAGCCACGCTTAGAAGTCCGCGTCCCAATCCACCTTCATCTCGCCTGCGGCAAGGTCGACAGCCAACACGCATTGCTCCGTATAGGGCAACAGGCGTTCGCGATCATCCAGGCTGCCAGCGCAAGGCTTGACCACCATTACATCATTGGCGCCGGTTTCCAGAAGATGATCGATTTTCCCGAGCAATTGCCCAAGGTGATCAATAACCTTCAGACCTTCCAGCTGGTACCAGTAGTACTCGCCGTCGGTCAATTCAGGGAACAGGTTGCGCGGCACGCAGATCTCATAACCGGCCAGAAGACGAGCTTCTTCACGATCATCAAGACCCTTGAGCTTTGCGACCAGGAACTTGTCGCTCCCGCGTCCACTGACCAGCTCGACCTGTTTCACATTGCCTTCGCGCTTGAGCGTCCAGGTTTTGTACTGCAACAGGTTTTCAGTCGGATCAGTAAAGGAATACACCTTCACTTCGCCGCGAACGCCATGAACAGAATAAATCTTGCCGATAACGATCAAATCATCAGCAATGGCTGGCGTCGCGTTCATATTGCTCAGGCCGCAGCCTTAGCAGCGTCCTTCAACAACTGAGCAACACGCTCAGAAGGTTGTGCACCAACGCTCAGCCAGTAGGCTACGCGCTCTTGGTTCACGGACAGACGGACTTCTTGACCACGAGCAACAGGGTTGAAGAAACCAACCTGTTCCTTGTGCGAACCGTCGCGCGGGTTGCGGCTGTCGGTTACGGTCAAGTGGTAAAACGGGCGCTTTTTGGAGCCGCCAAGGGCAAGACGGATTGTTAGCATGTGAACATCGTTCCTGTAGTCGGTGCTGCAAATCTAAAGGCACAGCGGGCATAGGTGCCCGAAAGGCCGCATATTCTAAGGAATATCCGGACTTTTGCAAATGTCTTTTTCCGGCGGCCTATCGGACGCCATCCAGATTTGCTATAGAGCCGTCGTTGAAAACGGCCAGTCAGCTCCCGCCAAGTGCGGGTTTGCTGGAGATCCCACTTCCGTGTGGGCTGCGCAAGAGCAAGCCCCTGCGCGAATTCTTTACATTTTCGGCATGCCGCCGCCGGGCAACATACCGCCCATGCCGCGCATCATTTTGGCCATTCCGCCTTTCGCGGAGAATTTCTTCATCATCTTCTGCATCTGCTTGTGCTGCTTGATCAAGCGACCGATGTCCTGCACCTGAGTGCCGGAACCCATGGCGATCCGGCGTTTGCGCGAACCGCTGATCAGCTCAGGGTCGCGGCGCTCGGCCGGGGTCATGGAATTGATGATGGCTTCCATCTGCTTGAATTGTTTCTCTGCCGCACCCTGGGCATTGCCCATTTGCGCCAGGTTCACACCGCCGATGTTCGGCAGTTTGTCCATGAGGCCACCGAGGCCGCCCATGTTCTTCATTTGTTGCAGCTGATCGCGGAAGTCTTCGAGGTCGAAGCCCTTGCCCTTCTTCAGCTTCTTGGCCAGCTTGTCGGCCTTGTCCTTGTCGAGCGTCGCTTCGGCCTGTTCGATCAGGCTGAGCACGTCGCCCATGCCGAGGATCCGCGAAGCGATACGCTCCGGGTGGAACGGCTCAAGGGCTTCGGTCTTCTCGCCCATACCGATGAACTTGATCGGCTTGCCGGTGATGGCACGAACGGACAGTGCGGCACCGCCACGGGCGTCGCCGTCAACCTTGGTCAGGATCACACCGGTCAGCGGCAGTGCATCACCGAAGGCCTTGGCCGTGTTGGCGGCGTCCTGGCCGGTCATGGCGTCGACCACGAACAGCGTTTCGACCGGGTTGATCGCGGCGTGCAACGCCTTGATCTCGCCCATCATCTCTTCGTCGATGTGCAGACGACCGGCGGTATCGACGATGACCACATCAATAAACTTAAGCTTTGCTTCTTTTATAGCCGCTTGTGCGATGTCGACCGGCTTCTGGCTCAGGTCGGACGGGAAGAACGTCACGCCGATGTCGTTGGCCAGGGTTTCCAGCTGCTTGATCGCCGCAGGACGGTAAACGTCCGCGGACACGACCATTACCGACTTCTTCTTGCGCTCTTTAAGGAAGCGCGCAAGTTTACCGGCGGTGGTGGTTTTACCGGCACCCTGCAAACCGGCCATCAATACGACGGCGGGCGGAACGGCGCTCAGGTTCAGGTCTTCGTTGGCCGCGCCCATCAGGCTTTCGAGTTCGGCCTGGACGATCTTCACGAAGGCCTGGCCCGGCGTCAGGCTACGCGACACCTCGGTGCCGACGGCGCGTTCCTTGACCGAATTGACGAAATCCTTCACCACCGGCAAGGCGACGTCGGCTTCGAGCAACGCCATGCGCACTTCGCGCAGGGTGTCTTTGATGTTGTCCTCGGTCAGTTTGGCCTTGCCGGTGACATGGCGCAGCGTCTGCGAGAGACGGTCGGTTAAGTTTTCAAA
The DNA here is from genome assembly GCF_019946615.1 of Pseudomonas sp. BF-R-01. Classification (NCBI taxonomy): domain Bacteria; kingdom Pseudomonadati; phylum Pseudomonadota; class Gammaproteobacteria; order Pseudomonadales; family Pseudomonadaceae; genus Pseudomonas; species Pseudomonas sp. BF-R-01. The sequence goes on along the minus strand of NZ_JAGYFX010000138.1, from coordinate 2,273 downwards.
CATTGCGCGATCCTTTCAGGCCCTGTGTAGACCGGGATAATGGCGGCCCAGACCGGAATCAACATGTGCTCGGCGAGCCTGCGGCGTGGGCAGGTCGCGGATTATAGCGAAGACTGCGACTGGCGGACACCTCGCACTTTCGTGGTGTGTGGGTTCTATGCCAAACTCAGCGCCTTTCGGGCTTGCCTAACAGGATTTATGCTCCCCTTGTCACCCAGTTTGCTTACCACCCTCGCCGCCGCCTGCTTATATGCCGCTGCGACCATTTATCAGGGCTCTCGCCTGGCCACCGGCGCCAAGGCGAACAAACGCCTGCTGGTCACGCTCGGCGTGCTCGCCGTGCTGGCTCACAGCGCCAGCCTGTTTACCCACCTGCTGACACCGATTGGCCTGGGCCTGGACTTTTTCAGCGCCGCCAGCCTGATCGCCGCGGCGGTCATTGCCCTGACGCTGCTGGCCTGCTCGCGGATCCCGGTGGAAAACCTGCTGATATTGCTGTTGCCGCTGGGCGCCGCCACCGTGCTGCTGGCACAGTTCGCCCCGGCCGGCACGGTGCAGATCATCGACGAAGAGCCGGGCATCCTCGCGCATATCCTGTTGTCGATCCTGGCTTACGGCATGTTCACCATCGCGGTGTTCCAGGCCTTGCTGCTGCTGGTCCAGGACCATCAACTCAAGCACAAGCACCCGTCCGGACTGATCAAGAACTTCCCGCCGCTGCAAACCATGGAAAGCCTGCTGTTCAGTTTCCTGTGGGCCGGCTGGACCTTGCTGTCGTTGTCGCTGATCTCTGGCTGGCTGTTCGTCGACAATCTGTTCGCCCAGCACCTGGTGCACAAAACCTTGCTGGCGTGCCTGGCCTGGATCGTCTTCAGCGTGCTGCTCTGGGGCCGCAACCGCCTCGGCTGGCGCGGACACAAGGCCATTCGCTGGACCCTCGCCGGTTTCTGCCTGTTGATGCTCGCGTATTTCGGCAGCAAGCTGGTCCGTGAATACATCCTGCACATCTGACGGGCGGCATAAATGGACGACTTGCCCATAGGGCCGATGCTCGCCGTAGTGGCCCTGCTGATTTTATGGTCGGGGCTGTTCACCGCCATTGAAGCGGCACACCAGCACTTGTTGGCCCAGCGCACCGCCTCGCGTGCAAGCGACAAACCGGTGGCAAAGCTGAGTTTTCCGCTCAACAGCCTGATTTTCTGCAACACCCTGTGCCGCGCGCTGGTAGTGGTCATCAGCACCTTGCTGGCGATTTTCACCTGGGCTGAAAACGGTCCATGGGCCGCGTGCCTGGGGGCCGGCGCGATTCTGCTGGTGTTTGCCGACTACCTGCCGCGCACCCTCGCCGCCCGCTATCCCGACGCGGTCCTGGCGCTGGGCAACACCCTGCTCCGCGCGCCGCTGAAAATCATCTACCCGGCCGCCTGGCTGCTCAATGGCATCAGCCAGTTGCTGATGCGGCCGTTTGCCCGCAAGGCCAAAGTGGTGCAGCAGAGCGAGGACGAGACGCCGAAGGATCGTCACGACGACCAACAACCGGTTTGCCGTCCGCACGCGGTGTCCGGCATCCACGCGCTGGACAACATCACGGTCAACGACATTCTGGTGCCGCGCAGCGATGTCGACGGGATCAACCTCGACGACTCCATCGAAGAAATCCTCGAGCAGCTTCGGGCCAACCGGCGCACGCGCCTGCCGGTGTTCCACAGTGACATCAACCAGGTCGAGGCGGTGCTCAACACCCGGCAGATCCGCCACCTGCTGCCCGACGGCCAACTCACTCGCGAAGCACTGCTGGCCGCGTGTCACGACCCGTATTTCGTACCGGAAAGCACACCGTTGCAGTTGCAACTGCTGAACTTCCACAAACAGCAGCGACGCCTGGGCATGGTGGTCGACGAGTATGGCGAAGTGCTCGGCATCGTCACGCTGGAAGACATTCTCGAAGAAATCGTCGGCGAATTCGAAAGCCAGCACAGCCTGGACAACCCGCACATCCATCCGCAGGCCGATGGACGCCTGGTGATCGACGGTGCGGCGTCGATTCGCGACCTGAACAAAAGCCTCGGCTGGCATTTGCCCAGCGATGGCCCGAAAACCCTTAACGGGCTGGTGACCGAAGCGCTGGAGACGATTCCGGAGAGTGCGGTGTGCCTGAAGATCGGGCGTTATCGGCTGGAGATTCTGGAGACCGAAGACAACCGCGTGACCCGCGTATTGATCTGGCATACGGCCGCGACACCCACAACTGTCTGACAACCCGCCCTTGTAGG
>NZ_JAGYFX010000137.1:0-13726 GCF_019946615.1 Pseudomonas sp. BF-R-01 | reverse complement strand
CGATAGCGATGTATCAGTCAACGCATTTAGTGACTGACCCACCGCTATCGCCGGCAAGCCGGCTCCTACAGGGGATCGGTTTTGCCGGGGGACTTTTGCGCAGGCAAAAAAAGACCCGGCAAGAGCCGGGTCAAATAACCGTGATTAGCCTGATGAGGAGATATCTGAGAGTCCGAACCAAGGGCTTTTCAAATATCGACCAGTCTCGCGACCAGTTGTGATAATCATAGCGATTCTCATTACCAAGTCAACCGCTGATTTTTCATTTCCTCGAAAATTGTCAGTTGCTTGGCGAGAAGCCCTGAAATCATTGGGCTTCAGACTACATTCCTGATGAGCTCAGCTGCGTGGTGTGCTTGTTCAGCAGGTCAATGCGTCGGTCCACGCTCTCGATCAGGCTGTGGGCGATCTTCGGATTGCCTTGAGTGAGGCTGAGAAACTCTCCTTCGCTCCCGTTCAATTCTTGTGGCGTGACGAGATCGCTTCCAACTGTTTATTCAGGGCTTCCTTGCGCTCGGCGGGGATGTCGTTCCAATGCACATCCATCAGCGCGCCTTCGATCGCATATAACAACACCTTGGATGCCCGGAACCCGCGCGTGCGCACAGCCCGATAGGCATCCACAGCCCCCAGGCGACGCAAGTCCGAGGCGCTGTGGATGCCCACGGCATGCAGCCACTGCGCCGATGTCTTGCCAAGATTCTTCAGGTGCTGCAGTTCATCATTCATCAAGCCTCCTTGCGACGGCCGAACGGTGCGTGGGCAAGCTTCTGAGGAGTGTAGCCATCAGTAGGAAAAGCGTGATTGTTTGGTCGGTTTCGGAGCAAATGCTTCTAAGAAGCGACTCCGATGTGCAGCGTAAAAATACGCGAGCAAGGTAGGAAAAGGCGGAAGGGCGTCAAGTTTTCAAGCTGAAAACACCCACAGTCCAGCGCAAGGCGGGGGGGCGCCAAGGCTGAGCACTGGACATGTCAGTTATCGGTCGTTTTTAACGGGTTCGATAACGCAGGCGTGTACCGAAATTCATCGACATCAGAATTTCGTCGGCACTCAGCTCTCGCGGAAAGTAGGCGCCGGAGATTTGCGCGTGGGCCAGGCTTGCGCCTTCCAGGTTTGAGTTGCTGAAATCGATGCCGCGCAAGTCGGCCGAGCGGAAGTAAGCATCGGTAAAGTCGATGCCGTCGGCATTCAGTTCGCGCAGGTCCAGGCCTCGGAAGTCACCACCGACCATGTCGATAGGTCCGTCTTTTGGACGTTCGTTGTTGAAACCTGTGATGTCGTCTTTGTGCAGTAAGGCATAAAGCGGGGTGTCGAGAAGTTTCGGCTGGCTCATGTCACATCACCTGTTGGTTTTATGACGCCAGTATAGTGCCACTATTTGACAGCCGTGAAGCCAGCGAAGGCTCCACGGCTGAAATACTTTCTTACAGGCCCGGCAGGCGTTGGCGAATTTGCGCAACGACGGTGTCGAGGGTCCCGCTTTCATTGGTCTGCACGCGTTTGCTGCACAGAATCTCTTCTGGCGTCAGGGCTTCACGATTGGCTTGCTGCGCTTCGATAACGGCCAGATTGGCGTCGGATGGATCCTTTTTGTCTGCCTGGCGCAGGGCCAGCCAGCTTTCGATCACCGCTTGTGGCGCGTTGCAATCAAGGATCAGGAACGGCGCGCCGGTGGCTTCGGCAATTTTCGCCGCGCCGTCACGCTGGTCGCGCTTGAGGTAAGTGGCATCGACCACCACTGGGAAACCGGCGCGCAGGATTACCGCGGCGATTTCATGCAGGCGAGTGTAGGTTGCGGCGCTGGCGTCGGCGCTATAAATGCCGGCTTGCGGATCGTTAGCGACAGTTTGTTCGCCGAACAGGCGTTTGCGTTCGACATCGGAACGCAGGCGAATTGCGCCCAGCGCTTCCACCAGGCGCATGGCCACGTGGCTTTTGCCAACAGCGGAAACGCCGTGGGTGATGGCCATGAAGCGCGAAGGAATGGTGCTGTAGCTTTCCGCCAGATTTGCATAGTTGCGGTACTGGCGCAGGGTCGTGGCGCGCTGCACCGGGTCGGCTTCGGCCGGCATGCTGAACAGGCTGACCTTGGCGCGAACCAGCGCACGGTAGGCTTTATAGAAGTTCAGCAGTTCCAGGCCCTGGTAATCGCCGGTCAACTCCAGGTATTGGCTGATAAAGCGACGGGCCAGGCTCTTCAGGCCACGGTCTTCAAGGTCCATCGCCAGGAAGCCGGTGTCGGCATAGACGTCGGTGAAGCGGAACGGCTCGTTGAATTCGATGCAGTCGAAGATCACGACCTTGCCATCGATCACGGTGGCGTTGCCCAGGTGGATATCACCGTGGCACTCGCGGATGAACCCCTCGGCCTTACGCTGGGTAAACAGTGGCTTGAGGCGTTCGAAGCTGCTTTCGGCCCAGGCTTGCAAGGCATCAAGTTGCAGCAGGTCCGCCTTGTCACTCAGGAACGGGCGGATCTGCTCGAAGTTCTGCCGCACTGGCGCCATGACGCTGTCCGGCGTGCCGGCTTCGTGTTCCGCAGGCACCTTTGGTGCGGTGAGGTGGAATTGCGCGATCTGTGCGGCCATCTCGTCGATGTGCGCGGTGGTCAATTCGCCGTTGGCTTGCAGCGTGCTGAGCAGTTGGCTCTGTGGGAACTGACGCATTTTCAGCGCGTATTCGATGACCGGACCGTCGCCGCCCAGTTGTGGCGCTTCGGCGCTGCCGGTAATCGGCAATACTTCGAGATACAAATCATTGGTCAGGCGCTGGTTCAGGCGCAGTTCTTCACCACAGAAATGCTCACGGGCATCGAGGCTGGTGAAGTCGAGGAAGCCGAAGTTGACTGGCTTCTTCACTTTATAAGCGAAAGCGCCTGTGAGAATGACCCAGGAGATGTGGGTTTCGATGAGCTGAAACCCGTCTACCGGGTGCGGGTAGAGGGCCGGGTTTTGCAGGGCGGCGATCAGGGACTGGCTCACAGGCGTTCCTTCAGAGTCTGGGAAAATTCACGGCCGCCATTATGGCCGCAAGTCCGCCCGACGCAAACCTCGGCGGGCTCCTGTTGAGTATGAATAAAGTGCGTATAATCCGGCGCCATGACTCGTACTCGATCCCCCCGTACCCCCAAAAAACCACCTTCCAGGGGCCTGCGCCCTTGGCTGGGCTGGGCCCTTAAACTCAGTCTGGTCGGCCTTGTGGTGCTCGCCGGGTTCGCGGTTTACCTCGACGCTATTGTCCAGGAGAAGTTCTCCGGCAAGCGCTGGACTATCCCGGCCAAGGTGTATGCGCGCCCGCTCGAGCTGTTCACCGGCCAGAAGCTGAGCAAGGAAGACTTCCTCACCGAACTCGACGCCCTGGGCTATCGCCGCGAAAGCGTGAGCAACGGCCCCGGCGCAGCAGCGGTCAACGGCAACACCGTTGACTTGAATACCCGTGGTTTCCAGTTCTATGAAGGCATGGAGAACGCCCAGCCCGTGCGCGTGCGCTTCTCCGGCGACTACGTGGCTGAACTTTCGGCGACCAACGGTTCGAAGCTTTCTGTGGTGCGGCTGGAACCGCTGCTGATCGGCGGGATTTATCCGAAGAATCTCGAAGACCGCATTCTGATCAACATCGATCAGGTGCCGCCGTATCTGCTGGAAACCCTGGTCGCTGTAGAAGACCGGGACTTCTATAGCCACTGGGGCGTGTCGCCGAAGTCGATTGTCCGCGCCATTTGGGTCAACACCTCTGGCGGCAAGATGACCCAGGGCGGTAGTACCCTGACGCAACAGTTGGTCAAGAACTTCTACCTGACCAGCGAACGCAGCCTGAGCCGCAAACTCACCGAAGCCATGATGGCGATGCTGCTTGAGCTGCATTACGACAAGCGGGAGATTCTTGAGGCTTACCTCAACGAAGTGTTCGTCGGTCAGGATGGCCAGCGCGCGGTGCACGGTTTCGGCCTCGCCAGCCAGTTCTTCTTCGGGCAGCCGTTGTCCGAACTGAAACTGCATCAAGTCGCGATGCTGGTGGGCATGGTCAAGGGACCGTCCTATTACAATCCCCGTCGCAATCCGGAACGGGCGCTCGAGCGGCGCAACCTGGTGCTCGATGTGCTTGAGCAGCAAGGCGTCGCCTCCGCCGAGCAGGTCGCGGTGGCGAAGAAAATGCCTTTGGGCGTGACGACGCGCGGCAAACTGGCCGACAGTTCGTTCCCTGGGTTTCTCGACCTGGTTAAACGTCAACTGCGCGAAGACTATCGCGACGAAGACTTGACCGAAGAAGGCCTGCGGATCTTCACCAGTTTCGATCCTATTTTGCAGATGAAAGCTGAAGCGTCGGTCAACGATACGTTCAAGCGCTTGTCCGGCCGCAAAGGCTCCGATGACGTTGAAGCGGCGATGGTCGTGACCAACCCGGAAACCGGTGAAGTCCAGGCCATGATCGGCAGTCGCCAGGCGAGCTTCGCCGGTTTCAACCGGGCGCTGGATGCTGTGCGACCGATCGGTTCGTTGATCAAGCCGGCGGTTTATCTGACAGCCCTTGAGAAGCCTAGCCAGTACACGTTGACCAGTTGGCTGTCAGACGAATCCTTCTCGGTAAAAGGCGCGGACGGGCAGGTCTGGAAACCGCAAAACTATGATCGCCGCTCCCATGGCACTGTTTTCCTTTATCAGGGCCTGGCGCACTCCTACAACCTGTCGACCGCGCGTCTCGGGTTGGCGGTGGGCGTGCCGAATGTCTTGAAGACGCTGGCTCGCCTGGGTGTCAGTCGCGAGTTTCCGGCATTCCCGTCGATGCTGCTGGGTGCTGGCGGCATGACCCCGATCGAAGTGGCGACCATGTACCAGACCCTCGCCAACGGTGGCTTCAATACGCCGATGCGCGGGATTCGTAGCGTGCTGACGGCGGAAGGCGAGCCGCTCAAGCGGTATCCGTTCCAGATTCAGCAGCGTTTCGATCCGGCGTCCATTTACCTGATCCAGAGTGCCATGCAGCGGGTCATGCGCGAAGGCACCGGCAGTTCGGTTTACAACGTGTTACCGAAAACCCTGACGCTGGCGGGCAAGACCGGTACCAGTAACGATTCGCGAGACAGCTGGTTCGCCGGTTTCAGCCAGGACTTGCTGGCGGTGGTGTGGCTGGGTCGCGATGACAACGGCAAGACCCCGTTTACCGGTGCCACTGGCGCGTTGCAGGTCTGGACCAGTTTCATGCGTAAGGCCGATCCGTTGCCGCTGGACATGCCTCAGCCGGATAATGTGGTTCAGGCCTGGGTCGATTCACATACCGGACAAGGCTCTGATGCCAACTGCCCAGGTGCCGTGCAGATGCCGTATATTCGCGGCAGCGAACCGCCTCCCGGCGCTGCTTGCGGTGGCGAAAGCCCTGTTAACGGTGAAACGGTGATGGATTGGGTCAAGGGCTGGATGAATTAAGCAAAGAGGGTTTCAAGTGAACAAATGGTTGATTCCAGCGGTTGCCGCCGTGGCTTTGCTCAGCGGTTGCTCCAGCGTACAGCGTGGTTCGATTCCGGTTGTGGATTCCGGCAGCGCCGTTTCCAACAGTGAACGTGTTTCGGCCAATGGCGGTTTTCGTCAAACGACGGTTAAACGTCCTGTGCAATCCCAGACCCAGGCGATCCCGCAAGGTGACACCGGCGTCGTGGTGATGGTGCCGGGTGGCGGTGCAGTTGCATCGGCACCGATCAGTACTTCGCCGATTACGCCAGGCCCGATCACTTCGGGTCCGATCGACACTTCGCCAGTCCAGTCGGCCCCGATCAATCAGGGCAGCTACAGCATGCCATCGACACCAAGCGGCATTCCTTCGTCGAGCGCCGGTGGTCTGTCAGCTGATGAACAGCTGGACGGTCCGGTATTGGCGCTGCTGACCACTGCTCAGCAGCAACAGGCTGGCGGTGACCTCAACGGTGCTTCTTCCAGTCTGGAGCGCGCCCAGCGTGTTGCACCGCGTGAGCCGCAAGTGCTTTATCGTCTGGCGCAGGTTCGCATGGCCCAAGGTGATGCGGCACAAGCCGAGCAGTTCGCTCGTCGTGGTCTGACCCTCGCCAATGGGCGTCCGGCACTTCAGGCCAGTCTGTGGGAATTGATCGGTCAGGCACGTGATAAGCAGGGTGATTCCGCTGGCGCTGCACTGGCCCGTCAGAAGGCCAAGGTTTCGCTGTGATGGACGCACGCTTTCCGAAAATTGCCGAGCAGCTGCTGTTGATCGAGCGCGAGTTGCGGGTTCAGGGGTGGTGGGACGATGTCTCGCCATCGGTTGAAGCGCTGTCCAGTGTCGAGCCGTTCTCGGTCGATACGCTGGATTTCGAGCAGTGGCTGCAATGGATCTTCCTGCCGCGCATGAAAGCGATCCTCGAGCAGGATTTGCCGTTGCCCAATGCCTCGGGCATTCAGGAGATGGCGGAAATGGTCTTCGCCAGCCGCAATGTCCAGGGCAAGGATCGGCAGTTGCAGGTTCTGCTCAAAGAGTTCGACCAACTGATCACCGCCTCCCGCTGACCCCGATTTCTTGTAGGAGCAGAGCTTGCTCGCGAAGGCGGCGTAACATTCAAAAGATATGTTGAATGTTACGCCGCCTTCGTCGGAACGCCGCCCGGAGCAAGCTCTGCTCCTACAGGTATCTACTGGCAGTTTTCAGCGATCTGTCTTTGTGCTTCAGCAGTCCGCTCCTGACGTTGCTCGTCGGTCAGGCGGCGCATCTCACCCTCGACATCCTCCCGTATCCGCGGATTGTTCTGCAGTTGAGCCAGGTTCGTCCGCGCCTGCTCGCAGAATACCTTTAGCTGCGCTTGCTGCTCGGCGACCTGTTTTTTAACGCTCTTATCGATGGCCTGTTGATCGCCAATGGCGTTACTGCGGGGCAGCGGAGCCGGCTTGTTCGCAGAGGAGGGCGTGACAACGGTCGTGGCTTCCCGGCCCTGGGGCGGTTGCGCATCGAAGTGGGTAACGCCTTGTTCATCGACCCACGTGTAAATCTGAGCGGCCATGCACAAAGGGCTGATGGCGATCAGCAGGCTGGCGGTCAGGAAAAACGTTCGCATGCCATTTCCTTGTATTGGGTTGCGCAATTGAAGCTAACACAGTTGCTGTTTAGCGGTTTTTTCTTGCTTTCTCATGTGCTTACTTCAATAAAGCACATTGACGACTTGACTTGCAGGGGACGAAACAGAAGAATCCAAAGTCCGCTGTAGAGGGACTGCCAGAAGCAGACCCACTCGGCAGATCATGAGGCGCACATCCGCGCCGACCTGTTACACCCGCAACGCGTTACCTCGCGCTGGGTGGGAAAGCCCCGCAACACTTGGGACGATCCCAATACTTGCTCAGTCAGTGCTGACGTAGTCGGCGACCACCGTCGCTCATGCTCTGCCGAGAAGTAAACCTATTAAGACCCGTCCTCTTGTATGTGGGCGGTATTCTGGCGTTTTAGAGGTGAACAACGTGGAGCTTTTATCTGGCGGTGAGATGCTCGTCCGCTTTTTGCGTGACGAAGGCGTCAAGTACATCTACGGGTACCCGGGTGGTGCTCTTCTTCATGTTTACGATGCCCTGTTCAAAGAACCGGAAGTGACCCACATCCTGGTTCGTCACGAGCAGGCTGCGACCCATATGGCTGACGGTTACGCCCGTGCCACCGGTAAAGCCGGCGTGGTACTGGTGACCTCCGGCCCGGGTGCAACCAACGCCATTACCGGTATTGCCACGGCCTACATGGACTCCATTCCGATGGTGGTCATTTCCGGCCAGGTGCCTAGCAACATGGTTGGCACCGATGCGTTCCAGGAAACCGACATGATCGGTATCTCCCGGCCGATCGTGAAGCACAGCTTCATGATCAAGCACGCGTCGGAAATCCCGGAAGTCATGAAGAAAGCGTTCTACCTGGCGCAATCCGGTCGTCCTGGTCCGGTCGTTGTCGATATCCCGAAAGACATGACCAACCCGGCCGAGAAGTTCGAATACATCTTCCCGAAAAAAGCCAAGCTGCGTTCCTACAGCCCGGCCGTTCGCGGTCACTCCGGACAAATCCGCAAGGCAGCCGAAATGCTCCTGGCGGCCAAGCGCCCTGTGATGTACGCAGGCGGCGGTGTGATTCTCGGTGGTGGCTCCGCGCCGCTGACCGAGTTGGCGAAGATGCTCAACCTGCCAGTGACCAATACCCTGATGGGTCTGGGTGCCTACCCTGGCACCGACCGTCAGTTCATCGGCATGCTCGGCATGCACGGCAGCTACACCGCCAACCTGGCGATGCACCATGCTGACGTGATCCTCGCAGTCGGCGCACGCTTCGACGATCGTGTCATCAACGGCGCGTCGAAGTTCTGCCCGAATGCCAAGATCATTCACATCGACATCGACCCGGCTTCGATCTCCAAGACCATCAAGGCCGACGTGCCGATCGTTGGTCCGGTGGAAAGCGTCCTGACCGAAATGGTCGCGATCCTCAAGGAAATCGGCGAGACCCCGAACAAGGAGTCCGTTGCCAGTTGGTGGAAGCAAGTTGATGAGTGGCGCGGTGATCGCGGCCTGTTCCCTTACGACAAGGGCGACGGCAGTGTCATCAAGCCGCAGACCGTGATCGAAACCCTGTGCGAAGTGACCAAGGGCGATGCCTTTGTTGCCTCCGACGTGGGTCAGCACCAAATGTTCGCGGCGCAGTACTACAAGTTCAACAAGCCGAACCGCTGGATCAACTCCGGTGGCCTGGGCACCATGGGCTTCGGTTTCCCGGCGGCCATGGGTATCAAGTTGAGCTTTCCGGATGCCGACGTCGCCTGCGTAACGGGCGAGGGCAGTATCCAGATGAACATTCAGGAACTGTCCACCTGTCTGCAATATGGTTTGCCGGTCAAAATCGTCATCCTGAACAACGGCGTTCTGGGTATGGTTCGTCAGTGGCAGGACATGAGCTACGGTAGCCGTCACTCGCACTCCTACATGGAATCGTTGCCTGACTTCGTCAAGCTGGCAGAGGCCTATGGCCATGTCGGCGTGCGCATCACCGACTCGAAAGACTTGAAGTCGAAGATGGAAGAAGCATTCGCCATGAAGGATCGCCTGGTGGTCATCGATATTGCAGTCGACACCAGCGAGCACGTCTATCCGATGCAGATCAAAGACGGCTCCATGCGCGATATGTGGCTGAGCAAGACGGAGCGTACTTAATCATGCGGCACATTATTTCCTTGCTTCTGGAAAACGAACCCGGTGCTCTGTCGCGTGTAGTCGGCCTGTTCTCGCAGCGCAACTACAACATCGAAAGCCTGACCGTGGCGCCAACCGAAGACCCGACTTTGTCGCGTCTGACGCTGACCACCGTGGGTCACGATGAGATCATCGAGCAGATCACCAAGAACCTGAACAAGCTGATCGAAGTGGTCAAACTGGTCGACCTGTCGGAAAGTGCTCACATCGAGCGCGAACTGATGCTGGTCAAGGTCAAGGCTACCGGCGCCCAGCGCGCCGAGATCAAGCGCACCACCGATATTTACCGTGGGCAGATCGTTGATGTCAGCGCTAGCGTGTATACCGTTCAATTGACCGGTACCAGCGACAAGCTCGACAGCTTCATTCAGTCCATCGGCACCGCGTCGATCCTGGAAACCGTCCGCAGCGGCGTAACCGGTATTGCTCGCGGCGACAAAGTACTCAGCATCTAAACCAAATTAGCGAATGGCCTGAACGGCCTGGATATATAGGGGAAATTCATGAAAGTTTTCTACGATAAAGACTGCGACCTGTCGATCATCCAGGGCAAGAAAGTTGCCATCATCGGTTACGGTTCCCAAGGCCACGCTCAAGCGTGCAACCTGAAAGACTCCGGCGTTGATGTCACTGTTGGCCTGCGTAAAGGTTCGGCGACCGTTGCCAAAGCCGAAGCTCACGGCCTGAAAGTGACCGACGTTGCTTCCGCTGTTGCGGCTGCCGACCTGGTCATGATCCTGACCCCGGACGAGTTCCAGTCCTCCCTGTACAAAAACGAAATCGAGCCGAACATCAAGAAAGGCGCCACCCTGGCCTTCTCCCACGGCTTCGCGATCCACTACAACCAGGTTGTTCCGCGCGCTGACCTCGACGTGATCATGATCGCGCCGAAAGCACCGGGCCACACCGTGCGTTCCGAGTTCGTCAAAGGCGGCGGTATCCCTGACCTGATCGCTATCTATCAGGATGCTTCCGGCAACGCCAAAAACGTTGCACTGTCCTACGCTGCCGGCGTTGGTGGCGGTCGTACCGGTATCATCGAAACCACTTTCAAGGACGAGACCGAAACCGACCTGTTCGGCGAACAAGCCGTTCTGTGCGGTGGTACCGTTGAACTGGTCAAAGCCGGTTTCGAAACCCTGGTTGAAGCTGGCTACGCGCCAGAAATGGCCTACTTCGAATGCCTGCACGAACTGAAACTGATCGTTGACCTCATGTACGAAGGCGGTATCGCCAACATGAACTACTCGATCTCCAACAACGCTGAATACGGCGAGTACGTGACTGGTCCGGAAGTGATCAACGCCGAATCCCGTCAGGCCATGCGCAACGCCCTGAAACGTATTCAGGACGGCGAATACGCCAAGATGTTCATCAGCGAAGGCGCAACCGGCTATCCTTCGATGACCGCCAAGCGTCGTAACAACGCCGCTCACGGTATCGAAATCATCGGCGAGCAACTGCGCTCCATGATGCCGTGGATCGGTGCCAACAAGATCGTCGACAAAGCCAAAAACTAAGTCGCACACTTGTACGGAAAACGCGGCCTAGGCCGCGTTTTTTCGTTTAGGAGGCCGGTTCTGGTATAAAGCTGCATCGTTTGTGGCCGAACCGTCGTCCCAGACACCTGTCGAAACTTTCCACCCCGTTGCAAGGTAATGTCCATGAGCGAACGTCCCGAAGAGCCAAACCAGGCTTCTGACGCCGAAAGCCTGCTGCCCATCGATGAACACGTCGAAGAAGGGCATGACGCTGAAGGCCGTAAAGTCCGGCATCGTGGTATCTATCTTCTGCCGAATCTGTTCACCACTGCGAACCTGTTCGCAGGGTTCTACTCCATCATCAATTCAATGAGTGCCCAGAGTGCCTTGAGTGCCGGTGATGCGATTGGCGCGAGCAAGTATTTTGCGTTTGCCGCGATCGCCATTTTTGTCGCCATGGTGCTCGACGGTCTCGACGGTCGCGTTGCCCGTATGACAAACACCCAGAGTGCCTTCGGTGCCGAGTACGACTCGCTGTCCGATATGGTCGCCTTCGGTGTCGCGCCGGCACTGCTGGCATTTGGTTGGGCCTTGGGTGATATGGGCAAGGTCGGCTGGATGGTCGCCTTCATTTATGTCGCCGGCGCTGCGTTGCGCCTGGCACGTTTCAACACCCAGGTGGGCACCGCCGACAAGCGCTACTTCATCGGCCTGGCCAGTCCGGCTGCGGCGGGTGTGGTTGCGGGTATTGTCTGGGCGTTCAGCGATTACGGCATTCAGGGTTCCATGATGTCTTTCCTGGTCGCGCTGATGGTTGCGGCTGCCGGCATGCTGATGGTCAGCAACATCAAGTACAACAGCTTCAAGGAGCTGGACCTGAAAGGGCGTGTGCCTTTCGTGGCGATCCTTGCCGTGGTGCTGGTGTTTGCCGTCGTGTTCAGTGATCCGCCGCGCATCCTGCTGCTGGTTTTCCTCGCCTATGCAGCGTCTGGCCCGGTTCAATACCTGTTACGTCTTCGTCGGCACAAAAGCGTGTAATTTCCCTCATACTCCGCAGTCTATTGGTGCATCTGTCCTCCAATGCTGCGGAGTTGCCATGCTGATCAAAGTCCCCAAGTCATCCGACTGCCATGAGTCGGATGTCACGCCTGAATCCCTCTATCTATCTCGTCGTAATGTCTTGGGTGCCGCCGTTGCCGGCTTGGCTGTGAGCAGCTTGCCGCGTTGGGCCAGTGCTGACGATGCCGCGCGATACGCTGATGTCGAGGCGGGCAACGCGCCATCCTGGTTTGCCGAAAAACTGCCTTCTACCAAGTGGGGCGCGGTCACCGTCAAGGATGAGGTGATCACGCCGTTCAAGGACGCGACCCACTACAACAACTTCTATGAGTTCGGTACCGACAAGGGTGATCCGGCCGCCAACGCCGGTTCTCTGAAAACCGAACCGTGGAGCGTGGTGGTGGACGGGGAGGTGGGTAAGCCGGGGCGATATGCGCTGGAGGACTTCATGAAGCCTTATCAGCTGGAGGAACGTATCTATCGTCTTCGCTGTGTAGAGGCCTGGTCGATGGTCATTCCATGGATCGGATTTCCCATCTCTGCGTTGCTCAATGTTGTTGAGCCAACCTCCAAGGCAAAATTCATTCGCTTCGAAACGCTGCAGGACCCTAAGACCATGCCAGGGCAGCGCTCTGGTTTTGCCCTGATCGACTGGCCCTATGTAGAAGGGCTGCGTCTGGACGAGGCGATGAATCCGTTGGCGATTCTTGCAGTGGGCATGTACGGGCGTGAGTTGCCTAACCAGAACGGCGCGCCTCTGCGCCTGGTGGTGCCGTGGAAGTACGGCTTCAAGAGCGTCAAATCCATCGTGCGGATCAGTCTGGTCAGCGAGCAACCGAAAACCACCTGGCAAAGCATTGCTGCGGACGAGTACGGCTTCTATGCCAACGTAAATCCGACAGTCGATCATCCGCGCTGGACACAGGCTCGGGAGCGTCGTTTACCGAGCGGTCTGTTCAAGCCCAATGTGCGTGACACGCAGATGTTCAACGGCTACTCGGACGAAGTTGCTTCTCTATATACAGGGCTCGATCTGCGGAAGAACTACTGATGCGATATCCGTTCTGGCGAGTGAGTGTCTTCATCGCTGCTGCGGTGTGGCCGTTGCTTTGGCTCTATCTGGCTTGGGCGGATGTGCTGGGGCCGGATCCGGGCAAGGTGCTGGTTGATCGGTTGGGGTTGGGGACGCTTGTACTGCTGCTTATTACATTGAGTTTCACGCCGTTGCTGAAGCTCACCGGTTGGGCGGGGTGGATTGCTGTCCGACGGCAGCTGGGTTTGTGGTGCTTCGCTTATGTAGTTCTCCATCTGAGTGGCTATATAGCGTTCATTCTTGGCTTTGATTGGTCGCAGCTGGGTGTCGAGTTGCGCAAGCGGCCGTACATTATTGTCGGTGTGCTGGGGTTCCTTTGTTTGCTGGCGTTGGCGATAACCTCCAACCGCTACAGTCAACGTCGGCTGGGGGCAGGCTGGAAGAAGCTGCATCGACTGGCTTATGGTGTTCTCGGTCTTGGCTTGCTGCATATGTTGTGGATCGTGCGTGCCGATCTGAAGGAGTGGGCGGTCTACGCCTCTATAGGCGCACTGCTATTGGTGTTGCGGTTACCGCCTGTCGCTCGTCGAATTCCACGTTTAATAGCTAAAAAGACATCTTCTGAAAGAAAAGCATAATTAGGTGTTGACGGCAGATTCTGGAAGTCTATAATTCGCCCCACTTCCGGCGCAGTCGAAACGGAAAACTCCTTGGTAAACAATGAGTTACGCAGTTTTCGGCAGCGAGTTGCTTCAGATTATCGAAGCCCAGAAGGAGTTGGAAGAGCGGTGTTGTGTGGCTCTTTTAACGGTTCGATCTTCTCGGTCGAAAGCGGAGAAAAAGAGGTGTTGACAGCAGCGAGTAACGCTGTAGAATTCGCCTCCCGCTAACGAGAGATCGGAAGCGCAAGTGGTTGAAGTTGCAAAGGAAACTTTGAA